>NZ_JBHZAV010000231.1:0-13190 GCF_042754445.1 Embleya sp. NPDC059213 | reverse complement strand
CCCTGGCTCGACGACGACCAGCAGGACCTGTGGCAGGCGCTGCTCACGGTCGTCGTCGCCCTCCCCGCGGCCCTCGACCGCCAACTCCAGCGGGATGCGGGCATCTCCAACTTCGAGTACGGCGTGCTGGCCCGGCTGTCCGCGGCCGACGAGGCCACGATGCGGCTCAGCGACCTGGCCCGGGTCTGCGACAGCACCCAGCCCCGCCTGTCGAAGACGATGGACCGCTTCGAAACCCGCGACTGGGTCGCCCGCCGACCCGACCCCGGCGACGGCCGCTACACCCTCGCCACCCTGACCGACACCGGCCGGCACAAACTCGTCGAAAGCGCCCCGGAACACGTCGCCCAGGTGAAGCGGCTCGTGTTCGACCCCCTCACCGCCGCGCAACGCCGCCACCTGGAGACCGCACTCACCCGCATCGCCGCCACCGTGCGCCGGGAACTCGAAGGAGGCTGAACGCCGTCCGCGGGCGGGGCCTTCCGTCCGCTCTGCGACGCCGGTGCCGCGGTGCACGGGGAAGGTGCGGCCCTCGGCGGCGGTGTGGCCATACGCCGTGACGAAGCCGCCCTCCATCCGGACCGGGCGTTGATGCGCCGGCCGGCGGTGCCATCGGCGCCGCCGCGGCAGTTTGCCCGCCGTCCGGCCCGGGAGCCGACGGGCCGCCGTCGTCACGGTTCGAGGTCGACGACCCCCTTGCCGCCCGGCACGTCCAGCGGCACGGAGACCTGGTCGTTGCCACGCGAACTCCCATGACAGTGCCCGGCGTTACCGTGCGCCCATGACAACTCCCGACGGCGGCATGCCGTTCCACGACCGCTACCGGTGCGACTACATCGTCAGCCCGGGGCCCGGGTCCACCCCTTCCTTCCAGGAGTACGTACGACTCGCCCGGCAGGGCGGACCGGAGACCGTGTCCAGCCTCCTCGCCGACAGCGGGGGCAAGGAAGAAGACCTCGACGAACTGGTCTACAAGCTGTTGTGCGTGGCCTCCGACTTCGGCCACGAGGAAGCCGCGGACCTCATCGACGACCTGTTGGAGACGTCCTCGCTCCGCTACGACGACGACGGCTTCGTCCAGGGCAACGCCCACTTCGAGTTGGCCTTGGCGTACCTGCGCGGAAGCGACGGCCTCCCGGCGGACCCCGAGAAGGCCCGCGAGCACCTCGGCACGGCCCGCGACTGCCACTGGCCGTTGGGCGCCGACGGCGGCGAGACCCTCCTTGCCGCCGCCCGAGCCGTCCTGTCACCACCCCAACGCGTCGTCTTCGACGGGATATACGGCGCGGACCGACCCGGCAGCTGACCACCCGGGCCGACGTCGGCGGCGTCTGCCACCGTGACCGACATGTCCGAGAAGGGACAGCGGGGAACGGCACGTTGACCGCACCCCGGACCGGATCCGTGCCCGACCCGGTATCCGGTCCGGGGCGGGGCGGTAGGCGGCAGGCTCTGTTGCGAGCGGGGGCCGGGGACGGCAGCATCGAGCGGGGGTCGGTCCGGCGATGGGGGCGCGCCGGACGGTGGAGGGTCGGGCGTGGCTCGGCGGCGGATCCGGACGGCGGTCGGCCTCGATGTATCGCCCGGGTGCGCGGTCGCCCGATCGGATCAGGACCCGGGTCCGGCGCGTCGCGGACGCGGGGGTCGGTGGCTGGGCGCCGGGGTCGGGGGAGGCCCGAAACCCGCAGCCGTCCGACCCCTCCCGAAGCAACTCACCACGTCCCCGGGAACGAGGCATAAGGTGGTATTGGCGGCAGCCCGAGAGTTTCTGGAGGCACGCCGTGACGTTCGTTCAACTCATCGAATGCAAGACCGGCAGGGTCGACGACATGAACCGGCTCATGGACACATGGGTCGAGCAGACGAAGGGCAAGCGGACCGCGACGCACGCGATCGTGGGTCGGGACAGGTCCGACGCGACGCACATCGTCGAAATGGTCGAGTTCCCGTCGTACGAGGAAGCGCAACGCAACTCGTCACTCCCCGAGACCAACCGGATTTTCGAGGAGATGGTCGCGCTGTGCGACGAACCGCCGACGTTCACCGACCTCGACGTGTTGCGTGACGAACAGCTCAACAAGCAGAGCGCGCTGCGCCTCTTCGAGGAGGTTATCGCCAAGGGAGACCTGGGTCGACTCGACGAGCTCTTCGCGGCCGACTATCACGATCACGACGTCGCCAACGACGAGGACACCCGCGGCGTCGACGGCATCCGCCGGGAGATCGAGGGCTACCGGGCGGCGTTCGACTTCGAGTTCACCGTGGACAGCGCGCTGGCGGACGGCGACGAAGTCGCGGTCCGGTGGAGCTGGGTGGGCAGGCACATCGGCGAGTTCGGCGGCATAGCGCCGACGAACGAGAACGTCTCGTTCACCGGCATCACGAACTTCCATTTCCGTGACGGCAAGATCGTGGAAGGCTGGTGGAACTGGGACAACCTCGCGATGCTTCGCCAGGTCGGCGCGATCACGCCGTAGCGCCGGCTCCTCCGGCCACGGTCGCTTCGGAGCCCGTCGGCGGCCGGGTCTGGGACGACGACGGCAGCGGCGCGCAGGACTGTCTCGCCTGCTGGAACCGAGTGGCCTCACCGACCGGCCAGAGCGGCTGGACCGACCCGCACACCATGCTGATGGCGGTCAACTCCTACCGCACCGCGAACAACTACGACACCACAGCCCCCACCGACACCGTGTACGTGCTGCAACTGCCGATACTCGACGACAGCACGGGGAACGTCGCGCAGGTGCCGGCGCCGACCAGCGCCGCCGAACCGCCCGAGTACACCGATCCGGTCACCGACCACCGGGTGATCGTGCCGTGCAACGCGATCCACGACCCCGGTATGACCGCCGCCCAGCAGGTCGCCGACACGCCCTTCCACACCCTGGAACGTCAGGTCCGTTACCACCGGGTGCTCTTTCGCGACAACACCACGGGCGGCACCGACCAGGACCCCTACGAGGACGTCACCGTGGGCGTCTCACAGGACCGGAGCAGCACCTTCTCCGCCGACTACAACGTCGACGTCGGGTTCTCCCTCGGTGTGTCGATCGGCTCGGACGACCGGGGCAGCATCGGTGGCGAACTCGCCGCGAACTACGGCATCGGGCTGGGCTACGCCACCACCACCGACGTCGGTGTGAGGCAGGCGACCACCAAGCACATGGACCTGCACGTACCGGCCCACACGTCCGGCGCCCTGTGGGCCCAGAGCCACCGGATCAGCCCGCGCCGCATGAACGGCGATTCGGTCGACGCGAACGACGGCCTCGCCTTCGACCTCAACGACGTCACCGTCTCCAGCACCTACCCGCCGGAACCCACCGGCTGAACCACGCCCGGTCCCGGAACCGGCGCGGGCCCCGAGGGCCCGACCTCCCCGGGGCCCGCGCCGCGGTCTCCGGTCGTCTCGTTCCCCACGCCGACCACCCGTCGTGCGCGTCGAGTCGCCGAACACACCGGCGGGAATCCGTGCCGCGCTGCCCGAGGATCGGCGTGCGGCGTGCGGCGTGCGGCGTTCGACGCGGAAATGCACGCCACGCCTCGTTCGCGTCAGCTGCCCGGGTGGTCCTTGACGTACAGGGCCCACTTGCGTTCGAACGCGGCTCGGTCCAAGCCCGTTGCGGCGGTGAGCGCGGCGTCGAGGCGACTCGCGTCGCGATAGACCTCGGCGACGAACGTGTGGGCCTTGCCCGTGCCGAACTCTTCGGCCAGGAAGCGGATCGCCTGCATCGACAGGTGGTAGTTGATCGACGACGTCGCGGGGTCGGCGCTGTGGATCTCGCCGTCGGTGGGGAGCCTGCCGGTGAATCCGCCGTCCTTGACGTGCGCGCGTGCGGTCGGGTTGTACATGTTCGCCATCCGGGGGTTGGACCACGGCAGCGACTCGGCGAATCCCTCCGCGACCCAACTCACGTGCTCGGTCCACGCGGGGGCGAAACCGGCGACCATCGCGTGACCCAGTTCGTGTTCGACGATCGACTTGAATATCGCGTCGTCGGAGGTGGCGAACCCCTTCCCCGCGCCGTCCACGACGACGCGACATCCTGCCTGTCGGGTCTGTTTGCCCTCGGTCGAGGTGAGGGGGGCCAGGCCCACGCACACGCCCGCCGCGGGGCCGCGCCCCTTGGTCGTCGCGATCTCGTCGAAGGTACGTCGATCGGGCGTTATGTAGACGACGAAGCGATCGACCGGCAGTCGCGGGCCGCGCCACGCATCGAGATCGCGCCGGGCCGCGGCCTCCGCCTTGTCGGCCCAGGTCGCCGGCTCGGCCTTGTTCGCGACGGCCGCGACGAGGACCACATGCGGGCGCCTGTGTACTCCTCGTCGACGCGCCACACATGGGTCCGGGCGGCCATCTCGGGTGTCATCGTCCTCAGGGGTCCCCGGGCTCGTGTGTCATGCCGTCGACCCTGGGTACACCCCGGCGGTGGGTGATCATCGGAATACGTGCTGACCCGCCCGAGCTTCGCGGGTGGGGCTGCGTTCGTGCTCGTCGGCGTCGGCGTCGGCGTCGGCGAACGTCGGATGTCGGTCCCGCGAACCTGTCGGGTTCGCGGGACCGTTCGCGGTTTGCGTGTGGGGATCAGTCGACGAGGTCCACATGGCTCTGGCTGTGCCGGGTGGTGTGGGTCAGCCGCCTTGGCCGGCGCTGCCGATGGGGCCGACGTTGATGGGGGAGCCGGTGCCGTCGACGACGGGGACGGTGGGGGTGCCGGGCCAGGTGAGGGTGATGGTCTTGGTCTCTCCGGGCGGGGTGACCTGGAGGCCGGTGACCTTGACGCCGTGGTCGCCGGTGGCGCCGCTGGGGTAGGTGACGCCGAAGGAGACGGATGTGTTGCTCTTGAGGGTGAAGGGGTCGGCGGGGGCGCCGACGCGCTTCGCGGAGAGGGGTCCCTTGGCGGTCTGGAGGTCGACGCCGGCGAAGCCGGACATGGTGCAGTTGTGGCCGATGTTCTTGAAGGTGACGGCGACGGTGAGTTCGTTGTCGCCGCCGATGGTGGCGTCCTGTGCGGTGGCCCGGAGGTCGTCGGTGCGGCACTTGCCGATCGAGGTGTCGTCGCCGCCGCTCCCGCCGCCTGTGGTGGTCGTGCCCTGGCCGCCGGAGGTCTTCCCGGGGGAGACCTTCCCGGCGGGTTCGGTCCCGCCTCCGCTGCCTCCCGGGGTGCCGCCGGTGGTCGACGCGGCGGGCGGGGCGGCGGGCGAGGAGCCCTGGGCGGCCCCGGTGTCGGAGTTCGAGTCCGTGTCCTGGCATGCCGTCGTCATCATCGCGCCGCCGAGGACGGCGGCGGAGAGGAGGAGGGCGGTGCGACGGTTGCGGAACATGAACGACCCCTTGGTGTCCGGTGGTTGGAGCCGAAACGCTCTCGGCTCCTCGGTGCCTGCCCGACCGACTATGGTCGGCCGGCCGGCCCGGGCGATACCCGAGTCGTCGCACCACGACACCGCTGTCGCCAACCGGTGACATGGTCACGAGAAGGAACGCCAACGACCCGGACCCGCCCCGCCCCACTCCCCGACGACACCACGTTCGCCCTGGTCACAGCCGTCCCGGCCGCCCAGGCGGACGGTGTTACAACGGCCCCGCCGGCCGCTGACCCGACCACCGGACCCGTCCACGGCTCGGCAACACGCCGCCCCACCACACGTGTTCCGGACGACTGTCGGCCCGACGGCCTCTCGTCGTCGGCGTCCCGGGCCGGGTTGGGCTCTCACCCGTGACCGACGGTGGGAGTCCCGGGCGAGGGCGGGGTGTGTGGCGGCGTACCGTGGATCGACGTCGTGCGGGTGTGGCGATTCGGGGGGCGAAATGGGCGTCGACGTCCAGGCGTTGCACGGGCCCTGGAGCGATTCGTTGCGGGAAGCGTGGAGTTGTGGAGCCGCTGGGGGAGTACTGGTCGGAGCGACTGCGGTCGTCGGGTCGACACGGTGCGAACCGGTGTGCCTGATCACGCAACCGGGCGTTGAGTTCGTCGACGGCTCGGAGCGACTCCTGCCCCTTCACTCCGCCCCGAGCCCTCATTGCTGCACCCGGTGGACCGAGACGCTCGAACGCCAGACCTCTGGCCACGCGAGCTTCGCACTCCCACGACGACGAAGGCCCCTCGCGGGTCGGAACGCTTCGCCATACGAGTGCTGTTCCTCCTGGTGGTGGCCCCGGTCATCGGTTCCTACGCGGGTGTGCCGTTGCCGCTGCTGTCCCTGCTCCTGACCTGGGCGGGTCTGTCCGCGCTGCTCGCGTTCGGCGAACGACACTCGATCCTCGCCCGAGAGATTCTCCCGCACACATCCCTTCACGCCGTAGTCGACGAGACCCACCGACGGCGCATGATCGAGTCCGCACGCCGGCAACGCGAACTGCACGCCCGGCTGCGCCGTCTCGAACAGGGCCAGGACGACAGTCGACGACTGGTTCTCGAACGCGAGCTGGACCGCCTGCATCGCTGGCCCACACCCACACCCACGCCCCCCACCTCCGGCGGGCCCCGACGTTCCCCACTCCCGGCCTCCGTATCTCCGGTCGACATCGCGCTGTCCTGGGGCCCCCGCCCGACCTGGTGGGGCAACGCCCGCCGTGCCTCGTTCTTCGCGGGCATGACCGGCATCCCGGCCACAGCCGTGATGTTCTGGGCAGAGAGAATCAAGGGCGATCTCCGAACGAACCTCACATACGATCGCCACGCCCTGCTCGATTCGATCACGGACCTGGCCTCCTGGCAGGTCACCTGGGCCGGGGCGGGGTTCGTCCTCGGCGCCCTGTGGCGGGTCCTGCCCGGACGGCGCGGACCGATGCGCGCGCTCTGCCTGTCCGCGGTTTACGCCCTCCCCGTCCTTTTCGACCGCATGCTCAACACGGCCTTCCACCAGGCAGTCGGAAACCTCACGCTCGCGACCGCCCTATTGCTGCTGATCCTGACCGTCACCGGCATAGCCATGGACATCGACACCTTCCGCGTCGAACGCAGGTATTGGCCCACCCGAGCGGGACTGCTGCTCTCGCTCTACCAATTGCGTACGGCGTCGATCCAGATCGCCTTCCTCATCGCCCAACTCGCGGCCATCCTGTCGATTTGGCAGCAGGTACGGCACGGCTCGCCCGCAGCCCCGGAGCCCGACCCACTCGACGGAACGGGCGCGCCCGCCCCGGCCGCACCCGGCGCCGGCGGCTGAGACCCTGCCGAGTTCCCGACGATGCGCACCTGGCTGTTCCGACTCGACGGGAGAGAGTCCAGCACCGAGGAACCTGCGGTCGAAAGCCCGCTGCTGAGCCGGGAGTCAGGCGGCCGCAGGTGTTCCGGGCCTCGGCCGGTGAGCCGACCCGCCAACTCGTCGCACCGGTGTCCCGTCGAGACCGACCACGCCCTCGAAGTAGCCGGCCTCGACCCGCGCGCCCGCGTCCCCGCGCGCCGCCGCCAGCGCCGACACCACGGCGCCCCGGGGCAGTTGCGCGCTCGGAGAGCTTGGTTTCCTGTCGGGCTTTCCTGAGATCCGCCGGTTGATCACCGCCACCGTCGCCCCGTACGCCGCCCTGTTCCTCTACGACGCCGCCAGAAAGATCAATGGCCGCAAGCGGCACCTGGTCGTCGACACGCGTGGGCTTCCCTTGCCGGTCATGGTCACCAGGGCCGACCTGAGCGACCGCGACGCCGCCGAGGAAATGTTGTTCAGGCTCGGGTTGATGCACCCCGAGATCACCATCGTCCGGGCGGACTCCGCGTACGCCGGCGCCCTCATCGAGTGGGCGACGGCCCACCTGAGGTTGACGATCAAGACCGTCAGTCGGCCCAGGAACGCGGTCGGTTTCGTCCAGTTGCCCCGCCGATGGGTGGTCGAAAGGTCGCTGGGGCCGGATCATGCACGCCCGCCGACGCGCGGGGGACTACGAGAGGCTGCCTCGGCACAGCGAGGCTTTGATCACGTGGGCCGCCATTACCCTCATGACGAGGAGGTTGGCCCGGCCCGGCCCGATCAAGGACCGTTCCTCTTGCGCCGACGCCCCTCATGCCACATGAAGATCGCGACCGGGACGATCACGATGGGGCCGATGGTTGCCGCAGATCGTCCCTACGTTCTCGAACTGCCTACCGGAGCGCGCCCTGGCGGGGCCCACCCGGGACAGGTGCCTCCCGGCGGGCGGCCGCGAGGATGAACATCGTCACTGCGGCGAGCCCGGGACCGTACGCACCGAGGGTCAGATACCTGGGGATTTCGTCGGCGCGGAAGCCGCCTCCGTCCGGGGCGGTGCACGTGAAGCCGAACGGCAGGATGCTGCCTTCGATGCCGTTGACGTGCCTCGACTTGTCCGCTCCGCCCGCGCGGATGCAGGCCTGGGGCGGGCTGGAATTCGTGCCGCCGTCGGTGGAATCCAGGATCGCAAATCCGACCGCCAGGAAGCCTACGGTGAAGAACGCCGCTGCGACGGCACCTGTGAGAGAGGCGGCACCGAAGAGTACGTTCCGCTTGCCGGGTCTGCCGGCGGCATGACGGATAAGAGTGGAAAGTCCGGTGACGGCAAGAATGAGGGAGGTGAAGGCAGCGATGAGTGCGAGAAGTAGATATCCCATCAGCGGCACCGCGCCGGTGCCGACGATTCCATGTTCATCATGAAGCGATGCTAGGGGACCTTGCCACCTGCGGTTCCCCGCGCGACGGGAACTTCCGCTCTCGTTCCTTAAGTTCGTACAAGCGGATTCCTCAACCGGAACCAACACATACGCGCCACCGTCGACTTGCCAAGGCGCCTTTTCGGTAGTGAAACTGCCGTCGCTTCACCCAGGCAATCCTCGCCACGTCGGATGGTTGGGGAAGCGTTGATTCCTCCGGCGTCGCCGACTGCATCAGGCATTGCCATGATCGCCATCCAGAAACAGGTACATACAGTGGTACCTGGTATGAGATTGGTCCGGGCATGACGACCGGAGGGGAATTCTCGCTGGACGATACCGAGGCGGACCTGCGCGAGAATGAGCCCGACATGGACCGGATCCGTGCCGACCTCGCCGCTGTGACCGGCATTGCGGCGGTCACCGACTTTGCCGATACGGTGCTGTATCACCTGCTGTTCGCGTTGCCGCGGGGGCATGCGGGCGCACCGAGGGGATCGATATGGCGACGATTACGGTGGATGTGGCGGTTCCCGACGCGCTGCGGCCGGTCGTGGATGTGGCAGCGTTGCCGGCGGCCCTCGGTGAGGCGGGGCCGGCGTGGCTGGTGTTGTCCGAGGACGGACGGCTGGCGCGGTGGACGCCGACGACCGGCGAGGTGCGGGAGGTGGCCCGGTATCGGGAGGAGAGGCCGGCGTGCGAAGACGGTGGCGGCGTTCGACTGCGGCTTCATGTGTCTCGATGTGGCCGTTGGGCGGCGGTGGTTCAAGACCGCGGTCGGTACGGCACCGTCGTCGATCTCACCACCGGTTCGCCGGCGTTGAAGTTGGACGGCGGGGGTTACTGCTGTGAAACCGTGCCGTTCGCCTTGGCGTTCGCCGAACACGGTGGCCGGCCGGTTGTCGTCCATCGCACCGACTGGAACCGGTTGGATGTCACCGATCTCGCGTCCGGCGAGGTGCTTACGGCGCGGGACAGCCGGGATGAAGACGAGGACGATGCGGAGTACGACCTCGATTACTTCCACGGCGCGCTGTCGCTTAGTCCTGACGGGACTCGTGTCTACGACGGTGGTTGGGTGTGGCAGCCGTGGGGGATGCCGGCGGTGTGGAGCCTGACCGCCTGGTTGCGCGAGAACCCGTACGAGTCCGAGGACGGGCCCAGCCGTGCGGTGTATCCCGAGGTCTCGGAGTGGAACCGGCCGGTGGTGTGGATCGACGACGGGCGGATCGCGGTGTACGACGGGGGCGATGCCGGCAGCGGTACCGTCCACGTTCTCGACCCCACCTCGATCGAACTGCGCTCGGCGGGCGTCCGGTGGATCAAGGCGGTCGCGACGTTCCCCTGGTCGGTCGGCGATTTCGGCTTTTTCACCGACGGAGAGCATCTGCTGATCGCCGACGAGGCCGGTCTGCAGGGCGTCGACATCACCGGCGGACAGCGGGTGTTCGCGATCGACGGGTTCCGCCCGGCGCGTCAGGATCGACATACCGGAACGCTGATCCAGGTCGGCGGCGCCGGTGCCCGGTTGTGGACGCCGCCGCGGTGGACCGCGCGCGCCGGCTGAGCTGCCAGGTCCCGCAGGGTGCCGAGCGGGAGAACATCGGCGTGTCCACACCGGAAGGGCTCGACAGCAGATCCAGCCCGACCTGATCATCCCCACCGGCAAGCGCAAGGGGCGCAACCCCACGGTGGCCGGCATCCACCGGGCACTGGCCGAGTACGTGTCGCGACGGCGAGGCGGTCGCTGATCGAGCTGGTCGCCACCTCGCCGTGTGCGCCGTTCGCGCCGTCGTCGACCCGGGTGACCACCGGCCCGCGTCCGTGCACCACCGCAGCCCATCCGGCGGGATCGGTGTGCCGGTCCACGCGGGGGTAGACGTCGCCGACGTCGCGCCGGATCACCGCGGGGACGAACGCCTCGCGCCGCACTGCGCTCATCGCCTCGCGTACCCACGGGGCCCGCGAGAACGCGCCCTGCGCGTCGAGTTCGCGCATGGCGTCCTCGTGGGCGGTCACGGCTTCTTGTGCTCGCCGCCGCGGGGCTTGTGCACGTCCGGGTTCTGCCCGTCCTGGCCCGGGGTCGGTTGCGGCGTGTCGTCCGGCTTCTTGTCGTTCGGCTTCTTGTGCTCACCCATGACGAGCCCCTCGGATACCGACAGTCATTCGACCATGGCGCGCCGGTCCCGCCGAGGCAACACCGTCGTCGACCTCACGGAACCCGCTCCCCCCGCAGGGGCGCCCGCCGACGGGCCGGCGCGGTCTTGATGCTCCGGTCGGTGGTGTGGCTGCGGGCACGTGATGTCGGGGCTGTCGAATGCGGCGGCGTGGAGTGCGGGTCCGGCGTGCCCTGACACAGCCTCGCCTCTCCGTGCGTCCGGATGCCTTCCGGTCCGGCCCGACCGGCGACGCGAGCGCTGTGCCGGATCGGTACGACCGACCGGTGGCGGGGCCCGGCCCGGTCGGGGTCGGGGTGGTCGTAGGGGTCCACCCGCGTCTCCACCCGTTGTTCCACCCATGGGTCCAGGCGCGGAGAAGGGCGCCGGCGGCAGTCTGGCGACATGACCACCACAGACTGGATCACCGACATCCTCCTCGTCCTCGTCGTCTTCCGGCAGTTGCGCGAGGACCGACTCGACCGCAAGACCTTCCTCCTCCCGCTGGGGATCGTGGGTTTCGTGGCGTTCAAGTACCTCCACTCGATTCCCACCGCGGGCAACGACACGGTGTTGATCGGCGCGTTGATGGCGATCGGCGCCGCGCTCGGCGTGGCGGGCGGCGTCTTCACCCGGATCCGCTTTGCCGGCGGGCATCTGCTGATCAAGGCCGGCGCGGTCTCCGCGGTGTTGTGGGTGCTGGGCATGGGCGCGCGGATGGGGTTCCAGGTATGGGTCGACCACGGCGGTGCCGACGACGTCGCCCGCTTCAGCCTCGCCCACCACATCACCACCGGCCAGGCATGGGTCGCGGCGTTCGTGCTGATGGCGCTCACCGAGGTCGTCACGCGGGTGGCCACGATCTTCGTACGGAGCCGGATGGCGACCCCCGGGCCGTCGGCGAACGCGGCGCGCTCCGTGTCGTCCCTCGACCGGGTGGCCTGACCGTGGGATATGGTCGCGCCGTGCCCGTACCCGAGAGCGTCCCCGTCTTCGGGCCGTCCTCGGGGCGGGAGCCCGGCCCGCGAGCGATGGTCCGGAGCGATCCCCGGGTGCAGTGGGCCGTCAGCCTGGGCGTCGTCGCCGTGGGTATCGCGACCATCCGCCCGATGGGTTTCAGCGGTCACGGCCTGGCCGTCGTCGTCCTCGTCGCGGTCAACTCGCTGTTCCTGCTGGGCCGAAACATTCCCGACGACAAAGTCCCGGCACGTGTGGCCGTCGTATGGATGTCGTTGGGCATCGTCGCGGCGGCCTGCCTGATCGGCACCGCCCGCAGCGGCACCGGCTACCTGTTTGCATACTTCCTCGTCGGCCACATCGGCTACCGGCTCCCACCCGCCCGGGCCGTCCCGCTCGCCGCGCTGGCCGGTCTGCTCTGCGGTGGAGTGTTGTACCTGCGTCTGGGCCCGGGCCACGAGGCGTTGCCCTGGGGGCTCGGATTGTCCATCGCCCTGCCGGTGGTGGTGGGCATCGTCAGCCGCAGTCGGCAGCGGGCGCTGGAGGCCGTGCTCGCATCCGCCGAATCCGCCGAGCGCGCCGCCCGCGCCGAGGCCCGCACGGCCGCACTGGCCGAGCGCAGCCGCATCGCCCGGGACGTGCACGACGTGCTCGCGCACTCGCTGGCCGGAATCAACATGCAACTCGAACTGGTGGACGCCCTCCTCGACACGGGCGACCTGGCCAGGGTCCGCGAGGCCAACGACAGGGCACACAGTCTGGTGAAAGAGAGCCTGAAGCAGGCCCAATGGACCGTTCACGTGCTGCGCGAGGACGCGCTGCCGCTGTTGGAGAGTTTGACCGCCATGATCGAGTCGTCGGGTCACCGGGACGCGCTCACCGTCGCCGGCACCGTACGCGAACCACCGGCCCGAACGGCCCAGCACCTGCTGCGGATTGCCCAGGAGGCGCTGACCAACGCCGCCCGGCACGCGCCCGGGGGCGATGTGCGGGTGCGGGTGACGTTCGCCGCGGCGTCGACGACACTGGGGATCCGTAATGGCCCCGCGACCCGCGCGCCGGCCGGGGGAGGCAGCGGCATGGGACTGATCGGAATGCGCGAGCGCATCGCCATGGTGGGCGGAACCCTCGCCACGGGACCGATCACGGAGGGACCGGACCGAGGTGGCTGGCAGGTGGAGGCGGTGATCCCGGGATGAGCGACACCACAGGGCACGACCCGCGATCGACCGACGCGCCCCGGCGCCTGCGGGTGGTCGTGGCCGACGACCAGGCCGCCGTCCGCGAGCCGCTCGCGGCCGTGCTCGCCCTCTCCGAGGACATCGACGTCGTCGCAGCCGCCGCGGACGGGGACGAGGTGCTCGCCGCCGCGGCCGCGGGACCGGTGGACGTGGTGCTCATGGACCTGCGCATGCCCCGCACCGACGGCATCGAGGCAACCCGCCGGTTGACCGAGGACCACCCCGGAGTGGCC
>NZ_JBHZAV010000230.1:0-13346 GCF_042754445.1 Embleya sp. NPDC059213 | reverse complement strand
CGCTCACCCTCGGGTGGGCGAGCGGCCGGACCGTGCGGGCACGGCGACGGACCGGTTCAGCGGTCGTGCGGGCGCCGGGCGGCGCCCAGGAGGCGGGTTCCCAAGCGGGGGCGCAGGCCCGTTCCCCGACACCTGCGGCAGCGGCGCGCCCCGCACGGTGGGGTGTTGGGCGGGTGGTGGTGAAGATCGGCGCCGGTGCCCGCACATCGGCGGCAGTGACCCCAGGGGGCGACGCGGCACACCAGCGCGTAGCCGGCCGCGGCGGCGAGCAGCAGGACAACATCGGCGATCGTCATGGGCTTTCCTCCTTCGGTGACGGGGTGCCGGTGGCGGCGCCCCGAGCAGGGTGATGTGGTCGCGTGGCGACCGATCGGCGCTGGTCGTGTCGTGACGGAACGTGCCGGGGTGTGTGGGCCCACACGGATCACCGCTTGTGGCGCCGCAAAGGGGCTCGGGGCCGATGCGGCTCTTAAGAGGCGCATGTGGGGGGTGGGCTGTGTGGGCCCACACAGCCCACACACGCAGGTCACAGGCCCACACGGCTTGTGTGGGCCCACACGCGCCGTGTGGGCCCTGTGTGGGCCCCCTGTGTGTGGGCCCACACAGGCCCGAGCCGCTACGGGCGGTAGTTGCCGATGGCCTGGGCGAGGGTCTCGGCGAGGTAGCCGGAACGGGGCGGGCCGCCGTCGACGCGGATGGATCCGACGCCGGGCCTCGTCACGCCCACGGCCCGCATGAGCGTGTTGAGTTCGTTGCCCAGGCTCTGCGCGCCCGTGCCCAACGCATCCGCGAGGTCGGCGGTGTACAACCGCCCGCCCGCCTCCGCCAAGGCTTGGTGGGCGCGGGTGAGCAGTTGCGGCACCGCGTCGCCGGTTGTGTTCTGTCGCGCTTGGGCGGGCCGGTCGCCCCACTGGGTGGGCCCGGTCTGCGCGAGCACCGCCGCGAACGCGTTGTCCCCGCCGAGGTGTTCCGTGGCGCGCTCGGGGTCGCGCAGACTCTGCCGGGCCCGTCCGAGCAACTCGCTCATCCCGGCCCCGTCGACCGGCCCGGTCTGGCCGGTTGCTTTCCCGGGGGTGGTGCTGCCCGGTGCCGCGGTGGGCTTGGTGGGGTTGGCGCCGGTCATCGGGATGCCGCGTTCGGAGATCGGGGGGCGCATGAGCGGTACGTCCGTCCACGGCCGGGTGGTCGCGGCGAGCGTCTTGCCCTTGAACAGGACCGGGAGGGTGCGTGCCCAGCGTGAGGCGTAGTAGCGGCCGGCCGGGGTGTCGACGGTGATCGCGTCCAGGGTGGGCCTGCGGTCGGCGAACTGGACCGACAGTGATCCGATGCGCGAGGGCGTCAGTCGCTCGGCCTTGAACGGGCGGGCGGGTTTGGTGATGCCGTCCGCGCCGGGATAGGAGACGTGGCCGGATCCCTGGTGGCGGGCGGCGCGCGGGTCCAACCGCACACCCTGCCCGTACGGGAACAGGTGACCGAGTTCCTCGGGGTCGGAGACGCGCATGCCGATGCGGTTCTGGGACTGCTTCTTCATCGCCGGGGTGCTCACGTCGGCGGTTGCCCGCAACCCGATGCTCATCTCCCGGAACCTGGTGGCCCGGCCGACGTTGATGACGGCGTTGAGCTTCTCCAGGATCGCCTGGGGGAGTTGGGCGATCTCGTCGGCGACGATCAGGATCTCGGGTACGTCCGGGGAGACGGGGATCTTGTCGTCGTCCACCGACAGCATCAGGTCCTGGTAGCCGGTCTTGCGCGCCGCCATCCCCTCGATGGCGACGTCGAGCATGATGTGCGCCTCCTCCTCCGTGGGCGCCACCCAGTCCAGGACGGGGCGTTTCGCGGTGCCGTCGAGGGCCCAGGCGCGCAGCCACGGCAGGGACAGGCCCGCGCCGGTGGTGTCGATGTGCCACACCAGGACGTCGTTGGCCTGCAAGACCTTGCCGTTGACGACGTTCGCGGCGTTGGTCTTGCCACTGTCGGTCTGGCCGATCATCACCGTGCAGGTGTCGACCATCGGCAGCAGCACCGGCGTGCCGTCGGGGTGGCGGCCGATCTCGATCGGGTTGTTGATCGTCGTCACCGGCAACTCCCCGTCGGGGAAGGCGATCGTGGTGGCGAGGACGTCCACGAGGGTGACCCGGATCATCACCGTGCCGTGCTCCTCGCCGTCGAGGATCTCCACCCCGCCGCCACGGGGCAGCCGCAACGCGCCCGCGATCACCCGCGCCGCGTTCCCCGGCAACGACTCCACACCCGGGGGGAGTTCGACCCGCACCGTGTACCCGACGTCCTCGAGCCACGGCTTGACTCCGCTCACGCTGTGTCCCTCCAGCCGGAACAGCGCCGTCAACCGCTGGTGCCACTCGGCGGCCTGCCCGTCTGCCCAGCGCTGGAGGAGCGCGGCGGCCCGCCCGGCACGCGTGGTCTGTTCGCCCCGGGCGAGCCCGGTGGCGAGGACGAGTCCGGCGGTGGTGCCCGCCGCCCACACCCCAAACGGCGTCCACGCGAACGGAGCGCCGTGCGCGATGGTGGTGGCGGTCCAGCCGCCCGCCGCCAACCACGCCGCCGTTCGGGCGAGGATGTGACCGGCGGGCCGGTCCCGCCGCAGGTCCACCGTCGCCTGGGCGAGGGCGCCGACCGCGGCGACGGCCCCGGCGTGGACCGGGGGAAGGCCGGTGGCCGCCCCCACGGCGGCGACGCTGTAGGCGCCGCCCGCCACCAGCGCGGCGCCCATTCCGGGGCCGGTCTTCCACGACCAGTCCCACGTGTTCGTGGTGTTGGTGCTCGCGTTCCCGCTCATCGCGGACAGTCCTCTCGGATCGTGTGGTGCGAGTGGGGTTCGACAACGGCCCGCCACCGCGAGCGCGGTGACGGGCCGTGGATCGTTTGAGCGGGTGGGGTCAGACGTCCCACATGTCCTCGCCGGGGCGGGGTGCCTCGTGGTGGGAGATGTCCAGCGCGTGCAGGCGCCGGGCGATCGGGACGATCTCCTGCGCGGAGCTGATCGCCCGCTTGAGGAAGTTCCCGATGCTCGCCACCGCCTCGGTCACGTCCTTGTGGACCGGGTACGCCTCACCGGACTGCGTGGCCAGGTGGCCGATCGCGTGGGCGAGGCTCTCCAGGCCCTCGGGCAGGCCCTCGTACTCGGCGAGCACCTGCATCATGTCCTCGGGCGCCCACCGCGCGTACACCGTGCGGATGTCCTCGCAAGCCCCGGCGAAGTGCGATTGCCGGAACGCGAGCGCACCGTCGGTGCGGTGCTCGCCGATGTTCCACATCCGCTCGCCGTTGCGCGGCGTCTCGTGCCGCGCCAAGTCCTCCCGGTGCAGGTCGCGGAACGCGGTGTCCACCTCCTCGGCCGCCTCGGCCGCGAGCATCGTGTGCAGGTAGGTCTCCGCGACCGCCGCACCGACCTGCGCGTGCGCCGGGAATCGCTCCGCCGTGGCACAGGCCAGGTCGCCCAACGCCACCGCCGCCGACCGCAACCCGTCCGGAAGGCCCCGGTACTCGGCGGCCACGCACAACATCGTCGGCGGCGAGTACCGCGAGTAGGTGTCCCGCACCTGCTCCGCCCGCGCCGCGAACACACTCTTCGTCACAGCCTCACCCCGAGAGGATGCCTGGGCACCGGCCAACACCGGCGCCGCGCTGGTGGAACCGACGTCGGTCGGCTCCGTGAAATCCGTGCTCACGCCCCCACCACGGGCGGTGTCCCGCAGGCGCCGGGCACGCTTGATCAGCCGCCGCCACACCCACGCCCCCGCACGCGGACCCCACAACAACCCCGCCAACCCCAACCGGACGCCCGGACCGACTCGGAACACACGGCCCAGGCCACCCAGCAGGGCGCCACCGGCGGCAACGGCCAGACCCGGGACCGCCGCGAGCGCACCCGAACCGACCGCCGCCATCCCGGCACCCACCGTGCGCGCCCAGTGCGGCGCCGCGCGCTTCGCGGACGCAGCCGCCCGGCCCACGCGAGCACGGGCCGCCTTCGCGGCACGCGAGGACATCACCCGACCGGCGGCGCCACGGGCCTGCGACAACGCACGCCGCCCACCCGCGACACCACGCTTGGCGGCACGGCCGGCCGCCGCGCGCCCGGCCGCCAAGCGACCCGCGCCGCGTGCGCCCCCACCGGCACCACCCGAGGCGCCATGACCCGCGAACAGGCCAGAACCACCACGGCCCTTCGACCGGTCACCGCCCGCGCTCGCCTTCCCGCGACCGCCGGGCCGCCCGGAACCGCCCAGACCGGCACGGAACCCCGCCCCGCCCGGCTTGCCACCGGATCGCCCGGCACTCTTGGCCGCGCGGCCACCGGCGGACGCGGTGCCACCACGACCGGTCTGGGACCGCCCACGTCCACCACCGAGAGCACCCGTGCCCGCGGCACCCGCGCGTCGCCCACCGCCACCGGACGCGGTGCCACCGGGGCGCCCGCCGGTCGCGGAACGGGACGAACGTCCCGGTACGGACCCGGCCATCCCCACCCGGGAGGCGACTCGCCCCGCACGCGGCACCCGCCCGGCCCGAGGCCCACGCGCGGTACGCGCGGTTCGTACGGCGCGGGTCGCCCCGACGGCCAGGCCGGCCGCCGCCACCACACCGACGGCGGCCACCGCACCGACCACACCGGTCGCCGCGTACACACCCGCGCCACCCGTCGTGGTCGCCTCGGCCGCCAACGTCGCCACCGGCAACACCCGCCGCCGACCCGACTCCCGAGCAACCGGTGCCGCCTCGTCACCCTCCCGCGTGAGGGTCACCTCGATCGGCACCACCGGCGCCGCCGCGGCGGGCGCGGGGGTGGGGAAGGCTTCCGGTTCGTGGTCCGGGGAACTCTGGCGCGGGCCCGGGGGCTTCTTCGTCTTCGGCTTCATCGTCGTGTCCGTCATGCTGGTTCGTGCTCCTCTCGGAGTGCGGGGGCCGGCCGGGCCGTAGGAAGCGGGCCGGCCCCCGGCCTGTTCAGAACAGGGACTCGCTCTCGTACCGCTCCGCCCGCACGGCGCGGGCGGACTTCACCGCGGCGGACCGGGCCGGCCCGTGGCACCGGCCGCACCAGGTCGTCACGTCCGCCGGGTCCAGGACGACCGCGGTCGCGAGCGGCGTCGCGAGATCATGCGGCGCCACGATGAGGGCGTCGTGCCGGCCGCACCGGCCGCCGCTCTCCTTGTGCTGCTTGCCGCACTCGCCAGCGCACCCGCAGGTGCCGTTCTCCCGCCCGAGGACCGCGTCCCACAGGTGGGCGCCGACGATCGGCGGCCTCACGACGCGCCGCCCGACGTCCACTCCGGCTCACCGGCCGGAGGCACCAGACTCAGCCGCGCGGCGTCCGCCGGGCTCGGGGAACGCGTTCCCCGCAGCGCTCGCGCCGTGTCCAGCGTGAGCTTGGCCTTCGGATAGCCGACGCCGATCTCGCTCATCACCCGCCGGTAGGAGACACGCTCGCCGTGAGCGTCCAGCAACGCGAGCACAGCGTGCATGTCAGCCTGCGACACCGTTTCCGGAAGCGCGTCCGGATCGACGGACACGGGTCGCGCATCCGGCGTCCACGCGGGAATCTCGGCAACGGGCTCCGCGTCGGCGGGGAACGCCTCTGGAACGGCCGTTGCCGCCGTGTCCCGCGCGGGTTCGGGGCGCTCCCGCCGCAGGTCGGCGGCTTCCTCCTCCAACTTCTCGATCAGGTCGGCGATGCGGCGGCGGTACACCGTCACCGCCTCGGCCAGCAGGATCAGCAACACCGGAGGAACGGAGTGCAGAACGATCCCGGCTGCGTCCGGATCCCTGGGAACACCGAACGACCCGTCGGGCCAGACCGACCCCCACACGTTCATCGCCCACGTCGCCAACCCCGCGAACAGACGCAGCGCGGTGGCGCTCCCCCCGGGCCGATCCCCGAGGAACCCGTCCGCCAGGAGCACCGCTCCCAGGGACAGGGACACCATCGGGTCCAGCAACCACGCGATGTACCACGCGGTCCCGTGCTCGATCGCGAACAGCGTCACGTTCACACACGTGAACGCCAACGCCAACCCGCCCACGACCAACAACGCCACCGTCAACCCGCGATCGGCCCGGCACAAACCCACGACGCGCGGATCGGTCATCGCGCACCGCCGTCCCCGACGGGTGCGACGTGGCGCCACAGCACGACCCGGACACCACGCCACCGGAACGTCACGCTCAACCGGTGCGCGATCGGCCCGCCGGACAACGGCGACTCGACCAGCGCGCCGCCGGTGCGGCGGGCGAGATCCGCGAACACCGACCGCCATTCGTCGTCGGTCGTATTCGGAACGGACGCCTGCCCGACGACCTCCCCGCCGTCCTGCGCGACAACCGACGCACTCCGCGGAAGGGTCCACACGTAGACACCCGGCAATGCGGGACCGTCCGTCATCAGGGCCCGCAGCGCCTCCGCCGCCCGCGCCGTCGACTCCCGCTCACGACCGGGCATCGACCCCCGGCGCGCTTCCGCTTCGGGGTGCAGGACGCTCATGCCGCCCACGCCCCCTCCCGCACCTCGACTGCCCCCACCGGAGCCGGAGCGGTACCCATCGCCAGCATCTCGGCGCACACAGCCGTCCCCGGATCCACCGCCCACAACCGGGCCAGCAACCGCTCCACGTCCCGGGCGAGTTCGCGATCCGTCGCCCACAGGTCCGAGAGGATGTCCCGCGCCGCGTCCAGCCGCGCCGCCTCCTCTTCTGCCGACTCCCCGGGCTCCCCGTCGAACAGAGCCCAATCGACACCGAGCGCGAGTTCCGCGAACTCGGCGGTCGTGACCGCAACGCGGCGGTCCACAATGATTCTCACGGTCGTGCTCCTCGTATATAGGAGTCGCGTCCCACGGAGCGACCACCACCCCGCCAAGGACAGGTGGTCGCTCCGGCTCACGCCTCGCTGTCGGCGAGCGGGCTGGACACTCGATGTGCCACGAGCACCCACGGACCCCGACACCCACCCGAACCGGCGCGGCTGTCGGGGACCGAGGTCACTGGTGGTTCACAGGTCTCAAATGGACGCGATGCCGCTCGCCCGGGGAGATCCGTCCCGGAGGTCCTGGCGGCAAAAAGGTGGGTCGCGTCGTTCTTTAGAGTCGGCGGCGTTTGCCCCCACGCAGAGGGGTGGGGCCCGGCTGTGACACCGGGCCCGGTCTCGACCGACTGATCTCCACTCGCCCTCGACCGGACTGTTCACGGTCGGCTCACTGCGGTGGATCACGCTATGGAGTTCTCGAAGGGACGTCCGCAGGCAGCCCAAATAGGGCCTCCGTGGGCCGTCATGTAGCGCCTTGTTGCTGGCCACACACGCTATGGAAGCAACACTGCGAACGTACTCGCAGAGAATCTGCGAGTCAAGAGAAACTGCTAGTCGCAGGAGAACAGCGGGCGTGTGAGACTGGCTGTGCCCTGTGAGAGGAGCAAGAGGTGGCCTTCGGCCTGACCGTGCGCTTCACCGCCCGCGACGACGCGGCGGTGCGTGCCTTCGACGACCTGACAGCAGAGACACTGATCGGCATCCGAGACTTGGAGCCTGGAACCCTCGTGTACGTGAGCCACGCCGTAGAGGGGAACCCGCTCCAGCGGATCTTCTACGAGCTGTACGCAGACCGTGCCGCGTTCGAACTGCATGAGACGCAGCCCCATGTACGACGCTTCCTCGCCGCACGCGAGGAGTACATCGAGGCGGTTGAGGTGGACTTCATGGAGACAGTCGCGGGGAAGGGTGTCCCTGGCTCGGTGGCTCGATGAACCCTGACGAGGAGCGCCGTGCGTTCGGCGCACGTATCGCCGACCTGCGGAAGCGTCGCGGCGTGACTCAAGCTGAGTTGGCTGCGTTGATCGGCAGGACCGCAAGCTGGGTTTCGCAGGTCGAGCGCGGCGTACAACCCGTCTCGCGTCTCGACGTCCTTCAACTTCTTGCCGATGGTCTCGGGACTTCGGTACAGACCCTTAACCCATCGGCTCCGGCGGTAGCAGCGCCGCCGCCGACGACAGTCGAGGGTCCGAACGACCTCGACGCTGCCCGCCTCATGATCTCCGGGCATCCTGCGCTCGGGGTGCTACTCGACAAGAACGCGTCGCCAGCTCGCTTCACCTTGCCCGAACTGGACGATCAGGTGCGTGAGGTGTGGGAACTGACCCACGCTGCGAAGTTCGCTGAATTCAGTGCTCTCGTAGGCCCTGTCCTCGATCGTCTTGAGGCTGCGGCCCGCATTGCGAGGGGCGAAGACAAGGCGACCATTCAAGCTTTGCTCGCGCGGGCCTACCAGGCGCTTGCTGCGGCGTTCGTCCGCCAAGATGAGGCGGACGCAGCCTGGGTCGCGGCTGATCGTGCGATCCGAGCCGCTGAATTGGCTGGTGAATCGTTGCCGGTGTTCGCCGGGATCTACCGCTTGGCTCAAGCGTTCGTTCGGCTCAAGCACCTAGACCAGGCGGAGCATGCGGCGGCTACCGCGGTGCAAGCCCTCGAAGTCCACGGTGACGCCGAGTTGGCGACACCAGAGGGACTTTCGGTGCTTGGGGCCCTTCATCTCGTACTGGCGTTGGTTCACGCACGGTCAGGTAGCAGGGACCGGGCCCGCACTGAAATCGGCCACGCGCGGGCGGTCGCGCAACGTCTGGGCGCGGATCGCAACGACTTCAACCTAGAGTTTGGCCCTACGAATGTAGAGATCCAAGCTGTCTCTACTGCTGTCGATCTCGGCGACGCGGGGGAAGCGCTGGATATCGGCGCAGGTATCGACGCCGAAGCATTGTCCCCCGAGCGACGCTCGCGCCTGTTGATGGACTTGGGCCGCGCTCACGCACAGCGGCGCCACGTTGGAGAAGCCGTGGAAGCCCTACTACGCGCCGAAGCACTGGCTCCCGAGACAGTTCGCAGCCACATTGCCGCGCGCGGCGCTATCCGGGAACTCGTCCTCATCGCCGGACGCTCTGCCCCAACGGAATTGCTTGCGCTCGCTGAGCGATCGGCCGCCATGGACTAGTGGAGGTGCAGTACCAAAAGGGCCCGCCGGCGAGATGTCGGTGGGCCCTGAGGTTTTTGAGCCATGAATCACCGTGAACGGGAGTCCTTTAATGTGCCCTGGTCGATCTTCCGCGTTGATTTCTACACTGCCGCGTCGACGTTCCTCCGCCACGAATCGTATTCCATGAGCCACGTATCGGGAGATTGACCATTCTCCGACTTGAGGTAGTCGTGCGCGCGTCGTGCGCGACCCCTTTGAGTCAGGCTTGGAAGGCCGATGATGAGAAGGGCAGTGCGCGGGTAAATTCTAACCTTTTCAGACAGGCGGGTTTTTACGAACTCGAATATCTCATCTGCCGCCGTCAAAGCTTCTAGAGTTTCGCTCTTTGACGGCCGGCGACCTCTATGCACGAGACGCCCTCGCAAGGCTGCAAGATTCTTGGTCCAGTTTTGGATCGGCCCGCGTATAGATGGATCCCAGCTCCCTCCGAGGCGCGGTCCGTACTCGCGGCGCAGTCGGCTTGCCAGCCCTCCGTTGCTTTCGCTGAAAGCTCTAACGGCCCTGTCGATCGTCGGATCCGTCAATTGGTCTTCCCAGAGCATCAAGCCGAGCACCGCATCAAGGAAGATTTCGGTCGAGAGTGCGGCATGAATGAGAGCGTTTGAATAATCACCATGCTTATGGAAGCAGGCGGATGCTTCGAGAGAATGTTCCATCGCCAATTCCAGCGGCGATTTTTCCCACAATCTGACGAGATGGGCTTCGAGCTTCTCGAATTCCTTGCCGGTCAATGTACGCCTCGCCGCTTCCTCTGGGGCATTCAGAAGAAGAAGTGAGGGATCTTCGCTATATTTCCCGCCCCATGGTCGATGAAAGTACAGAGCAACGGTCAGGCGCTCCTTGGCTACCACACGAGATGAATTCGGTAGTGCGAGGCGACACATTCTATCCACATCGGCAAGGACTTCGAAGCAGCGATCGAATGCCGGATCAACTTCCTCTTCCGGCTCAAGATAGGTAACCATCTCGACCACCGTTCGAAAGGAATCCTCCTTGGCGAATCCTGAATGCAGGTTGCCTCTGGAATGTCCCGTGACTTCCTGGGCAACCCTGGCTACGGCTTTCAGGGGTCGCGTGTCGAACTCGACTTGCTCGGGTACCTGCCAGAACTTGAGCGATACGAATTTTTGATTGACATGCTCGTCGGCGACTGGCGGTGATTCTTCGGTAATGTGAAAGGTAAATCCTGGCGGTCCGGAAAAGAAACCCTCCAGTAGTTTGGAGACCGTGGTGCCATGCTGTACGGGGCAGGGATCTGGAAGTGCCAGGAAGAATGTGATCATGGAGGCGTAGGAAGGGCTGCTTTCATCGACCATGACGTCATTCTGGCATCTTCGATCAAAGCGGGCATTTGAGTTTTTCGTACTTGACGCTAGTCGAGCCTGCGCGGTGGTTCGCGCAGGTGTAGGTAGGCCCTCGGATACGTGGAACCCTTGTGGAACTGGTACGCGCGTCAGATTCGGCGCCTCGCAGTCGCCGCCCGCGCGCGGCTGCACCGGATCCGCAGCCGGGTGCGCAGCCGTGTTCACGACGGATGCTGTCCCTGCTACGCGACGCCCCGCCCCGGGGAACGACGATGCTCTTGAAGTCCCCCTCTGGTCGCCAGCCGATACCGCTGAATAGGGCTGGAGCCCGAGTCCGAGCCGTGGGTGTCGCTTGCAGTACCGCAGCAAAGTACAGCAGCCGCAGCGGCCCTATACCCCCGTCAGAGACTCCAAATGGCGTCTGACCTGCGCTGTAGCCTTCAGCGACCTCAATGCGGGTAGTTCACACCGAAGAGGTCACTGGTTCGATCCCAGTATCGCCCACCCAGGTCACAGCCCCGGATCATGAAAATGATCCGGGGCTTTGTCGTGCTGCCGGTGGCGAAGTGCCTGCTGCTCGATGCGGCGGGGCTGTCGGGGCTGTCGTGTGGAATGGCCCAGGGACGTTTCGCTCGGCAGCTTCGAAGGAGACAACATGGCCGTGTTCGACGACTTCGGTCGTCCGCTCGTTGCCGGCTTCATCGTCGAACCCACACCGGGACACGCGGAGCCCCACCACTACGACGTAGTGCTCGCCTCGGCGGGCGGAGGCAAGGGCGTGCCCCGGAATCGGGACTACACCCAGGCACTCGAAATACTGCTCCGCCGACTCGGCGGCCTGCACGGCCGGCTGCTCGATGCCGCGGTCGACAGCCGGAACACCGCGCTCCGGAAACTCCCCTTGGCGGAGCGCCGTGTGCTCTTGCCGGCCTGGCACGCCGTCGACCTGTACACCGTCAAGGACTTCAAGGAGCTGCGGCTTTCTCTGACGGGTTCGCAAAAGAACATCGGAGCGAAGCCGCGTTCGAAGGGGGGCAACGAGCGTCGACGTCTTCGACTTACCGTGAACGTCCCGGCTGCCGGAGACGCCGGGCGACTTGAGCAACTGCTCACTCGGCCGGAAACGGTCGAGATCCCGGACACCGACGAAGCAGGGATCGACGAAGTAGGGACCGATGCGGGAGCCGGGGCCGCCGGTGAGCCCGATCGTGCACCGTACCGATCGGGGATGCCCGATGCGCGCAACCGCAAGTCGGGTCGAGGGCAGGGGCGTTCAGCGGACAGTGCCGCGAATCGAGCCGTCGAGATGCGGGCGATGGCACTCGCCGAAGCCCACTACCGCGCCGAGGGCTGGGCCGTGAGCGTGGTCGCGAACACCAGCAGTTGGGACCTCACCTGTCGCAAGGACGGTGTCGAAAAGCACGTCGAGGTCAAGGGTCTGACCGGCACCCCCGAGGGCGTCCACCTGACCGCCAACGAGGTCCGGCACGCGCTCACCTATTCGAACCCCGCGCTCTTCGTCGTTCACGGGATCGTGGTGCATCGCTGCGGTGACGAGGTCACCGCCGACGGTGGTAGCGAACTGTGGTGGGATCCGTGGGTCATTGCTCTCGACCGAGCTACTGCGACTCAGTACCACTACGCCCTGGACGGCCCCACGTAGGCACGGTCGATCGGCCGGTTCGCTATGGCCGGGCACCGTGGTGTCGGCGGAGTCGGGGTGGCGGATTCCGGAGGATGCGGCGGGGTGGGCGACGCCGGCACTCACGACTGTGTGGCAACACGTCGCGCGGCAGGGGCGGTTGATGACGCGGCTGTTGCCGGAGCGCATCGGGGGCGGGGGCGGTTCCGTGCTGTTGCCGGCGACGTTGATCGAGGGAAGCTCATCGTGAACTCGGGCCCGGCGGCGGGGTGGGTTTGGTGGGCTTCGGGTTGGCTTCGAGCGCTCGGTCGGGCTGGGTTGGGCTTGAACGGTGGTGGGGTTGTTCGGTTTCGGAGGTCGGGCCGGCCGAGTGGGTCTCGGATGCCGGTCGGGTTGTCGAGTGGCTTCGAGTGTCGGGCGGGTCGGGGGATTTGTGGGTTGGGCGGGCTGTTTGGTTTGGGTGTTGCCACTCCTGGGGGTGCGCCGAAAGTGTGGTGTGTGAGTGGGGAAGTCGACACAGTGATGAGGTTACTTTTTGGCGGATCGGGGCTCTGAGATGGGTGTTTTTCGGGCTGTATCACGTCGGGCGCGTGGGGGTGGGGCGGACCCGATGTTCCGCCGGATGGGGGATCGCGCGATGATCTCCCGGTGACCGATACCTGTCTACCGATCCGCTGCGAGTGTGCGGGGGTACACCAGTGACCGGCGCCGGAACCGGCCTGTTGTTCTCTCCGTGGTTGTGGCTGGTGATGCCGCTGATCGTTTCCATCGACGCCGTGCTGCCGATCGTGCCCGGGGACGAACTCGTGATGGCCGCGGCGGCGGTGGCCGACGGTGACCTTCGGTACATCGTCCTGGTGTTGTTGACCGCCGGGATCGGCGCCTTCATCGGGGACCAGTGCGCCTACGCGGTGGGCCGCGCACGGCTGCGTCGCGGGGGCGACGCCGTGTTGGGGCCGCGTCGGCAGAAGGCGATGGATCTGGCCCGCGGCGCACTGGCCAAGGGCGGGATGTCCGCGCTGATCGCGGCCCGCTTCCTGCCCGGCGGTCGGACCGCGGTGAACATGCTCGCCGGCCGACTGGGCTACCCGCGCCCGCAGTTCCGCGCGGCGACGCTGGTCGGGGCGACCATCTCGGTGTCGTACGCGATGACGATCGGCACGCTGGCCGGGCACATCGTCGAGGACAGCCCGCTGCTGGTGGCGCTCGGCGGGATGGCGTTGGGCGCCTCGGTACCGCTGATCGTGGGAGTGCCGGCACGTGTCGTCCGCGAGGTGCGCCGTCGGCGTCACGCCGGCGAGGCGCCGGCGACCGTCGAGGTCTGAACCGGCGGCACAACGACGGTGGGGCGGGGGGGGGGTGGCCC
>NZ_JBHZAV010000229.1:0-13475 GCF_042754445.1 Embleya sp. NPDC059213 | reverse complement strand
ACCCAGGGGCAGGCAGCCCGGTCGTCTCGAAGCCCGGTGGTCAGCGGGTTTCGATGACGACCTTCTCGATGACCACGTCCTGGACGGGGCGGTCGTTGCGAGGGTTGGTGTCCGCGGTGGCGATGGCGTCGACGACCTTCTGGCTTGCCTCGTCGGCGACTTCGCCGAAGATGGTGTGCTTCCCGGTGAGCCAGGTGGTCGGGCCGACGGTGATGAAGAACTGGGAACCGTTGGTGCCGGGCCCGCTGTTGGCCATGGCCAGCAGGTACGGCTTGGTGAACGCCAGGTCCGGGTGGAACTCGTCGGCGAACTTGTATCCCGGGCCGCCGGTTCCGTTGCCCAGGGGATCGCCGCCCTGGATCATGAAGCCCTCGATCACGCGGTGGAAGACGGTGCCGTCGTACAGCGGGGCCGTGCTCGGTTGGCCGGTGTTGGGGTCCACCCACTGCCGCTCGCCCGTCGCGAGTTCCACGAAGTTCTTGACGGTCTTGGGCACATGGTTCGGCAACAGCCGGACCACGATGTCGCCCTTGTTGGTCTTCAAGGTCGCGTACAGCTCTTCCGCCATCTCAATCCTTCGGTTTCGGCACTCGGGGCACGGCCAGTCTTGCCGACGCCCGCGCCGGCGATGGGCGACGACACGGGATATCACCCGGACGGGCAAGCGCGCGTTGCATGCGGCGGCGGGGGACGGCCGACGATCGGCGTTCGGCAACGCCACGCGGCGGAGAGTTCCGCCCTTCCCCCCGGCCTCCCGGGCCACGGCCGCCGGCGTCATGCCTCCGCCAACACCGCCCCGATCACATGCCGCGCGTTACGTGCCATCGTCGGGTTCGTCCTGCGGTAGTACGGCAAGGCGATCAGCGCCTGCGAGAGCGTCCGTCCCCGGCCCCGCGTCCAGGTCGCGTCATCGACACCGAGTGCCTCGCGGAAGAGTTCCCTCGCATCGGCCGGCAACAGATTCCATGCCGGGAAAAGATCGCAGGCCGGATCGCCCACCCCCATGCACCCGAAGTCGATCAACGACGTCAGCCTGCCGCCGTTCACCAGCAGATTGCCCGGCATCAGATCGGCATGCAGCCACACCGGCGCCCCGTCCCAGCCCGGACTGCGCAGCGCGTCCTCCCATACGGCGGCCACGGATTCGCAGTCGACGTCCTCCCCCGGCATCCCGCGCAGTTCCTCGATCGCGGCCCGGGTCGCCGCGTCGAGTGCGGCGAGTGGTCCGCCGCGGTGGGCCTGCGGCGCATCGGGCAGGTTGATGCGCCGCATCGCCGTGACGACCTCGGCCAGATCCGCGGCCAGCAGCGCGGACTCGTCCAGTGCCCCTGCCACCGGGTTCTCGCCCGGCAACCACCGGTACACCGACCACGGCCACGGATACCCCTCGGCGGGTTGTCCGACCCCGAGCACTTCGGGGATGGCCGTGGGCAGTCGGGACGCGAGACGGGGCAGCCACTCCTGCTCCATCGACACGGCCTTGGCTCCGCCCTCGACCAGCGGCAACCGTACGACCATGTCGTCGCCCAACCGATACATGGCGTTGACCGTGCCTCCGGACGCAAACCGCCGCACCCCGATCGCCGCCCACTGCGGGAACTGCCCGGCGACCAACCGCCGCACGAGGTCATCGTCGATGGGGTGTTCGTCGGGATGCATTCGCCCTGTGCTCATGGCACACCATCGGACCGCTGAACTCCGACGAACGTCAAACGATTTCCCTCGTCGGCGGGCCCGGGATCGAGTTCGACGGCGACGGCACACTCCCGGGACCACCTCCGCCCGGAGCGAATTGCATCGCCCGGGCCGGCGAGCGGGCCGCCCGCCTCGGCCGTGGGCACGCGACGAGGTCAGACGGGCGGCAGCAGATCGCTTTCGCTGACGGTGTACGTCAGCGGCGGGTAGACGAAGTCCGCTTCCGTGTTCTCGCGGCGCCGTAGTCGGTAGAACTCGTGCTGCTGCTCATCGTCGGCCGACACGAGACGCGTATTCTGCGGGAGGTATGCATGTCCGCCGCGAAATCGAACGAGGGTCTTCGACGTTCGAAAGGTGACCCCCAGCCATTCGTTGTCCGCCGTCCGGCCGACGGGGGCATCCAATACGATTTTGTGCCTGAGTCGCCGATTCGATTCGACGGAGAACGCGACGATGCTGTTGTGGGCGAGGGGTATCTCGAACTTCTCGCCGCCGGACCCCTTCGATTCGAAGATCAGCTTCCTCGGCGGGCTCGCATCGGAATGCCGGTAGCAGGAGAAGACGGCGATAAACGAATCGTCGGCCAGATCGAGGGCTTGGTCGGAATGGCTGCCCATGGTTTTGTAAGCGTTCGTGTAGCTCTCGATGAGAGCGTTGTTGAAGCCGACCGAAAGCGCCGCGCTTTCTTGGACCCGTTGCGCCAGCCGTTCGTGCACCGCCCGGAAACGCTGCGTCGGGCTGCCGTATCGAGTGGTGGTACGCACGAGGGGCACATCACCCGCCTCGTCGACCCTGGTAAGCACGGCGCCGCGCCGGCCTCTTCCCACGTCTTCCCAACGGGTCGACGCGGACAGCTCCGCAAAGAGATTCTCCTCGGTCGACAAAGCGCAGGAGAGGATCTCGTCCGAGATCCTAGACTCGGGGGGCACCATAGTCTCCCGTGTTCATGCTGAAGAGAAAATCGTCACCGTAATCGATGAAGGACGAGGTTTTGTTCTCCTCGGCGTACAGCCTGCGCAGCTCGTCCATGCCCTCCGGCGTGGGTGGCCCCAGCCGCACCAGATCTCCGGCCACTTTGAGGAACGTATGGCCGTCCTTGTGCACGGCTTCGGCGCTCGAACAGCGCACCACGTATCCCAGGCGGGTCGGGAGCGACTCGGCGTCCAACATCGAGGGCCGGACCGCGTGCGTATACAGGCGGTTGGTGGACAACGGCATGAAGAATACCGAGCCGGGATGGAGGGTCACGGTGAACTGCGCGGGGAGCGTGACCCCGTCGTGTGCTTCGGCCGGATTCTTGAGGCGGAAGTGGAGTCTTGTCAGTCCGCTGTTGCCCTTCACGCCGTAGTCGAAGGCGTCTTCGGCCAGGGGTTGCAGCTTGTCGAGCCCGTCATAGAAGGTGCAGAAGGCCATGATGCCGTTGGCGGGCATGTCCTTGGTCTTGTCGGCATGGGCCGAGATCTTGGCCTTGGACTGCTTGCGCTCGGCCGTGGCGAGGGTGTTGTGGTAGATCTGGGCGAGAACGTGATTCAGCGGTGCCTGGTTCCGGAAAACGGCGGCGGCCTCGCGGTTCAGCGCCTCGACGATGTGCCTGTCGGTCGCGCGGAAGCTCTCGGTCGGCCCCGAGAGATTCGTGGAGCACCGGAGCAGGCGGAAATGTAGTTCGTCACCGTCTTGCGTGACGGGCGTCAGATAGATTCCGCTGCGATGGGCCGTTCCGGGCTTGGTGGACTCCGTCAGGGATTGGAAAGTGTGCTCCGCACGGATCCGCCCGAAGTGATCGGCGTCGAGTTCGAAGAACCGGCGGTAGTACACGCCGACGCCGTGTACGCGGACGGGAACCCGGCCGACATCGACGAGGGCCCAAGGTTCGTCGAGTTCCTCGGGGTAGCCGCGGGAAAGCTCCCGGACGACGAATACCCGGGCAGCCGCGCGCAGTTGATCGCTGCTGATCCCGGATACGTCGCCGCACAGGTAGACGGTCCGCTGCGCGAGGTCGGGCGCACCGGAAGCAAGGTCCTCCGGCGTGATGGTGGACCCGAAGAAGTCCCGGATCAAGTCGTTGTCCTGCAACATCGATGGTGCGACCAGGATGTTGCTCGCATCCTCGATGGAGGCTTCTGTCGGCTCTGTTGCGTGCATCAAACGTTGCCTGCCATTCGCGGATCTCGATGGATTGTCCAAAACCGGGGATATGGCAACGGCCCGCACTCTTTCATTTGTGTTGCGAAGCGTAAATGAAAGGAAACGGACCGTTGATTCGATGCTCTCACGGGGGTTCGACGGCGGGCAACGGGGTTCTGCGGTGCGGGCGGTGCGCGGAGTTGCTCGGAGCGGGCTTCGGTGTCCGGCGGTCCACGGCCGGCCGCCGGCGCGGCCTGCCGAGGCCGAAGCCGGGCAACGATCCGCGTCGGCTCGGTGGTTCGTCGGGCCGAGTGGGGCTCCGGTGGGTCGGGCGCGGACGTGGACGGTGCCTGCGGTGGCGGGCCCGTCGAGAAGGGCGGACGGTCTCCCGGGTGGGTCAGGTTCGGATCGGGACGAGGAGGACGGGGGACTTGGCGTGGTGCAGGAGGGCGTGTACGACGCGGCCCAGGTTGGGGCCGAAGCGGCCGGTGGGTCGGTGGGCGGCGAGGACCAGTAGCTCGGCGTCGGCGCTTGCCGCGATGAGGGCGTGTGTGGGGGTGTCCAGGATGACGTCCTCGGTGACGGTGACCTGCGGGTACTTGTCGCGGACGGGCTTGACGGCGCCGGCCAGCGTGGTTCCGGCCATCATGCGCCAGTCGTCCATGATCGACACGGCCGGGGCGTACGCGACGCTGCCGGCCGGCATCGGCGGATAGCGCCACGCGTGCACGGCGCGCAGTGGCAGGTCTCGGGTTCGGGCCTGGACGAAGGCGGCCTCGATGGCGGGGCCGCAGTCGTCGCCGGAGACACCGACCACGATCGCCTTCGGGGTGCGGTCGGGGCTCGTGTCGTGGTCGGGGCGCACGACCAGGATCGGACAGCGGGCCGCCGCGGAGACGGGGAGGCTGACCGAGCCCATCAGCAGGCCGGCGAAGCCGCCCATCCCTCGGCTGCCGACGACCAGCAGCGCGGCGCGGTCGCTCGTGGCCTCCAACACGTCGATGGCGTTGGCGAGTTCGACCGTGGCGACGACCGGCAGGTGGTTGTGCCGGGCCCGGGCCCGGGCGGCGCCCCGCTCGACGATGGCGCGGGCGTTCTCGCGCAGTTGTTGTCCGAAGCGGTCGTCGCCACCGGCGACTTCGACCCACTCCAGGGCGTGCAGCACTTCGAGGGTGGTGTGTCGGCGGACGGCCTCGTCGGCGGCCAGGTCCACGGCTCGTTCGGCGCCGGGGGAGCCGTCGAAGCCGACGACGACGTGCCCCTGGAGCGGAGCCGGGCCGGAGGTGGATTCCTGGGTCATGGTGGGGGATCCCTTTCGAGGTGGTCGTCGAGGCGTCGAACGTGGTGGCCGTACATCGAGTGCCCGGGCCGGCGGATGCTCAGTCGTGCTCGGTCGTGCTCGGCGGTCGCTCGTCGTCCGGGTCGGGGACGATCACCAGCGGGCAACGGGCGTGGTGGATCAGCCCGTGGCCGACCGAGCCCAGGAGCAGGCCGGCGAAGCCGCCGCGTCCGCGCGTACCGACGACCAGGCACAGGGCGTGCTCGGCGGCCTCGCGCAGGACCGCGACGGGGTGTCCGACGGCGACCTCGCGGTGTACGGGCACGGTCGGGTACTTCTCGGTCCATCCGGCGAGCGTCTCGGCGAGGCGCAGTCGGCCCTCCTGCATTTCCTCGCGCATGCGCAGCCCGGCCAACAGGCCGCCGGGCAATTGGCGGACGTTGATCGCCACGATCGTGGCGCCGCGCCGGGCGGCCTCGTCGAAGGCGTACGCCACGGCCGGCTCGGAGTGCCGTCCCCCGTCGACCGCGACCACGATGGTCGGTGGCTCACCGCTCGTGTGCTCGGGTTCCCGGACGACCACGACCGGGCACGTCGCGTGCGCGGTGACCGGTACCGCGATTCCGCCGGTGGTCAGCAGCTCCGCGGCTGTGGACAGGCGGCGTGAGCCGAGTACGACCATCGCCGCGTCCCGGGAGTGCTCGCGCAGCGCGGCCACGGGTGTTCCATCGGCCAGGACCGATTCCGTGCTCAGCCGAGGGTGGCGGGGCGCGACCAGTTCGCGGGCTGCGTCCAGGGCCCGGACGCCGGTTGCGCGGAAGCGTTCGCCCCAGGTTTGACGGTGCGGGTTCGACTCGGGATGACGGTCGGCGCCGAGCGGCCAGTCGAGGGCGTGCACCAGGCGCAACGGCAGGCCGCGGCGGGCGGCCTCGTCGGCTGCCCAGACCACGGCGAGCCGGCCCGCGTCGGTGTCCTCGATACCGACGACGATCGGTGTTGCTCCCACGTGCACGGTCACTGTCGACTCCTTCTCCCGAGGCCGATCGATCACCTGTCGGCCCGTGCTTCGAACCCTGCCCGTCCCAGCCGGGCCCGGGCAGGGCCGTTGGACCCGGGTCCCCGGACCGGTCGGCCCTGCCGGAGGCGGAGGTTCGGCGCGAGGCTGGCGGCGAGCGGCGCGCACGCGCCTCGGCCGAAGGGAACGGGACCATGCACGAGGTCGGTACACCGCACGCGATCTGGGCGCTGGCCGCCGATGGCGAGACGGTACTGCTGCGGCGTCCGGGCCCCGAGGATCGGGACCGGGTGCTGGCGATGCACGCCGCCATGTCGGCGGAGAACCTCTACCTGCGGTTCTTCGGCGCGTCGGAGTCGGCGGCACGCGAGACCGCCGAGCGGGTGAGTACGCCCGACCGGGCCGGATGCGGCGCGCTGGTCGCGCTCACCCCGGACGGGGACGAGGTGGTCGGGGTCGTCGAGTACGACGGCGCCATCGGCTCCGGCGAGGCCGAACTGGCGTTGGCGGTGGCCGACGCGTGGCACGGCCGGGGGATCGGCACGCTGCTGATCGAGCACGTGGTCACGATGGCTCGCACGGCCGGCATGCGCACGCTGGTGGCGGACCTGTTGCCGTGGAATCGGCCCATGTTGCGGGTCCTGGAGGACATGGGAATGCCGGTGCGCAACCGTCTCGTGTCCGGTGTACTGAGCTGCGCGATTCCGCTGGACGGTGACATACCGACGGTCGAGCGCTACCTGACCGCCGTGGCACGGCGCGAAGCCCTGGCGGATGTGGCCAGCCTGGTACCGCTGTTCGCGCCCCGCGCGGTGGCGATCGCGGGCGCCGGGCGACGGGCCGACTCGGTCGGCCGGGCGCTGCTGCACAACGTCAAGGCGGCCGGCTATGCCGGGTCGTTGGCCGTACTGCATCCCACGGCGACCGAGATCGACGGCGTACCGGCGTTCCCGACGCCGGATCTGCTTCCGGAAGTGCCCGATCTGGTGGTGGTGGCCGTCCCGGCCGACCGGGTCCCCGCTGTGGTCGAGGACTGTGGACGCGTCGGCGTGCGGGCGGTGGTCGTGGTGACCTCGGGCGGCACGCCGGAGCAGGCCGCGCGGGTGCACGCCTCCATTCGCAGGCACGGGATGCGCATGGTCGGCCCGAACTGCCTGGGCATCGCGCAGACCGACCCGACGACGGCCCTGAACGCGACCTTCGGCTGGGCCGTCCCCACTCGCGGCAGCGCCGGGGTGGCGGTGCAGTCCGGCGGGGTCGGCATCGCGTTGACGGAGCAGTTGAACCGGCTGGGGATCGGGGTGTCCACGTTCGCGTCACTCGGTGACAAGTACGACGTCAGCGGCAACGACATGCTCCAGTGGTGGCAGGCCGACCCGCAGACCACGATGGCGATCCTGCACCTGGAATCGTTCGGCAACCCGCGCAAGTTCTCCCGGATCGCCCGTACCGTCGGCCGCACCAAGCCGGTGCTGACCGTGGACGCGGGCCGTTCCGCCGCCGGGCGCCGCGCCGCCGGATCGCACACGGCCGCCGCGGTCACCCCGACGGTGGCGCGGGGCGCGCTGTTCCGGCAGGCCGGGGTGACGGCCGTACAGACCCTCGGCGACCTGGTCGCCGTCGCGGCCCTGTTGCACTCCCAGCCGTTGCCGGACGGCGCCTCGGTCGCGGTGATCGGCAACGCGGGGGGCGCCGGAGTACTCGCCGCGGACGCCTGCGTGGACGCGGGCCTGGCGGTGCCGCGCTTCGGGCCGGACCTGGAGGCCGACCTGCGGGCGCTGCTGCCCGCCGGTGCCGCGTGCGCCAACCCGGTCGACACCACCGCCACCGTCGACGGCGAGACCCTGCGCCGCTGCGTGGACCGGGTCATGGCCGCGGGCCACGTGGACGCGGTGGTACTGGCCTTGGCCCCGACCGCGCTCGGCGACCCGCTCGGCGACATGTTGGGCGGACCTGCGGTGGGTGAGCGCCCGGTCCTGGTCGTCGCGCCCGAACGCGCCGCCTCCGTGGAGCTGTTGCCCGCCGCGGGCGGGACGGTGCCGGTGTACAACGACGCGCGCACCGCCGCCGTAGCCCTCGCCCACGCGCACGAGCGCGCGATGTGGCTGACCCGACCGCGCGGCACGGTACCGGCGTTGCCCGACGTCGACCGTGGTGCGGCCCGCTCGCTCGCCGCCGACTACCTGGGGCGCGAGCCCGACGGAGGATGGCTGCCGCCGCGCGAATGCGCACGTCTGCTGGGCGCGTACGGCATCGAAGTGAGCCCGTGGCGGCAGGCGTTCGACGCCGACGAGGCGGTGGCGCTGGCCCACGAACTGGCCCCCCTCGGCGCCGACGGAGCGGTCGTACTCAAGGCGTACGGCCCGCAGATCGTGCACAAGAGCGACGTGGGCGGGGTCCGGCTGCGCCTGGTCGGCGACGACGCGGTACGCGAGGCGTTCACCGACCTCGCGCATCGCATCGGCGCGCTGATGGAGAGCGTGGTCGTCCAGCCCATGGCCGCCTCCGGCGTCGAACTGATCGCCGGGGTGACCCAGGACGAGGTATTGGGTCCGCTGGTGGTGTTCGGCCTCGGCGGCGTGACCACCGACCTGCTCGCCGACCACGGCGCCCGGCTCACCCCGCTGACCGACCTGGACGCACACGCGCTGCTCGCCGGTTCGCGTGGGGCACCGCTGCTGTACGGCCATCGGGGTGCGTCCGCCACCGACACCGCCGGGATCGAGAACGTCCTGCACCGCCTGTCCAGGCTCGCGGACGACGTGCCGCAACTCGCGGAGGCCGACCTGAACCCCCTGGTGGCCCGGCCCGACGGCGTCACCGTGCTCGACGCCCGCATCCGCCTCGCGCCGCGACCCGGACACGATCCGTACCTGCGGCGCCTGCGCTGAACCGGGGTACTCCACTGCGATGATCGCCCGAAGGTGACCGAACCCGGGGACGGTCCGTCCGGACCGCCCCCGGGTTCGGTCACGAATCCGTGGCTGGTGGAGGGCACCGCGGCCGCGTGCCCGACCCCGGTGGTTCCACTCCTCGTCATCCGTTCGACATTCCCGCCCGATACCGTGCACCGTTGTCGAAATGCCCTTCCATCGGCTCCTGCGGCCGTCGTCGTAGAGGAGTGCGAGATGGGTGCGTCCGCGTCCGCCGGCAGCGGCGAGCTGAAACGGCATCTGGGCGTGTCCGATGCCGTGATGATCGGACTGGGCTCGATGATCGGGGCCGGGATCTTCGCCTCCCTGGCCCCGGCCGCGTCGGCGGCCGGCTCCGGACTGTTGCTCGGACTGGCCCTGGCGGCGGTGGTGGCGTACTGCAACGCGACGTCCTCGGCACGGTTGGCCGCCCGCTACCCGCAGTCGGGCGGCACCTACGTCTACGGGCGCGAGCGGCTCGGCGACTTCTGGGGATACCTGGCCGGGTGGGGCTTCGTGGTCGGCAAGACCGCCTCGTGTGCGGCGATGGCCCTGACGGTGGGTTCGTACGTGTGGCCCGGACAGGCGCATGCGGTCGCCGTCGCCGCGGTGGTGGTGCTGACGGCGGTGAACTACGCGGGCGTGCAGAAGTCCGCGCTGCTGACCCGGGCGGTGGTCGCCGTCGTCCTGACGGTGCTCGCCGCGGTGGTCGTGGCGTGCCTGGCGTCGGGCTCCGTGGTCGCCGGTCGGCTGGACGTCGGTGCGGACGCCTCCGCGGGCGGGGTGTTGCAGGCCGCCGGCCTGTTGTTCTTCGCGTTCGCCGGGTACGCGCGCATCGCCACGCTGGGCGAGGAGGTCCGGGATCCGCAACGGACCATCCCCCGCGCGATCCCCCTCGCCCTCGGGATCACCCTCGTGGTGTACGCGGCGGTCGCCGTCGCCGTTCTGCTGGTGCTGGGCCCGGACCGACTTTCCGACGCCGCCGCGCCGCTGGTCGAAGCGGTCCGCGCGGCGGGTGTCCCGGGGCTGGCGCCCGTCGTTCGGGTCGGTGCCGCCGTGGCCGCACTCGGTTCGCTGCTCGCCCTGATCCTGGGCGTCTCGCGTACCACCCTGGCGATGGCTCGCGACCGGCACCTGCCGCACGCCCTGGCCGCCGTCCATCCGCGTTTCCGGGTGCCGCACCGCGCCGAACTCGCCGTCGGCTGCGTCGTCGCGGTCCTGGCCGCCACGACGGACGTGCGCGGTGCGATCGGCTTCTCCTCCTTCGGCGTGTTGGCCTACTACGCGATCGCCAACGCCGCCGCCTGGACCCTGGCCCCCGAAGAGGGGCGCCCGGCCCGGATCGTGCCGATCGTCGGCACGTCCGGCTGCCTGGTCCTGGCCTTCGCCCTGCCGCTCGCCTCGGTACTCGCCGGGGCCGTCGTGATCGTGGCCGGCGCCGCGGCCTACGGCGTCCGCGGAGCGGTCGGCCGCAACACCTGACGGATCGCCGTGTCGGGCGGACGGTTCGAACTCACCCGCCCGAGGAGGGCGCCGGGTCGGGCGCCGTCGCCTGCCCCGAAGGCGAACGGGCGCCTGTGGTCTGCTGCATCAGCCGGCCGGTGACGAACTCGGAAGTGATCGAGAACCACGCCTGGTTCTCCTCGGCACCGGCTTCGGACAGCAGGTGCTCCAGGCGGGCGACGGATGCGGGGGCGTGGACGCGGGAGGCGTGGCCGGTGATGGTGCCCGTCCAGCCGGTACGTGTGGTCGGGTCGATGTGGTCGGCCTGGAACGCGACCACCGCGTTCAAGGCGGCTTTGGCGAGCGTGGAGTCGGCGGGGGCGCGGAAGACCACGGACTCCCCGTCGAAGGCGAACGCCACCAGGTGCACGGCCGGGAGAGCGTCCTCGCTGACGACGACACGTCCCACCTGTGCGCCGGCCATCAACTCCAACGTCTCCCGGCGGTCGAGGAGATGTTTCGTCACGAGGTCTTCGCTCATTTCTCCACTTTCGAACCCGAACGGGTCTTCGACCAGGGCCGAACGGCCCTGTCCCGGTGGATCGCGTCGCGCCCACCCGGGACAGGGCGTGTCCACCGCTCGGCGCGGCGGAAGTCCGCCGCCGACGCCCCGGAGGGCGTCACGGTCACCGTCACCTCGTGTGGACGGCCGGCGACGGTGCAAACGGCGGTGGCCCGCGTGTCGTCCACCGGCATCGGCGCGGGACCACACATGGCTCGGCCGGGCCCGTCACCTGGACGGTACCCGGCCGAGCCCCCGGCGATCAGAGCAGCCAGCGGTGGTCGCGGACGATCGGCAGCCGGGCCCACCGGGCGCCGAGGCCGAGTCGGCTGCCGACGGCGATCGCGGCGAGGGCGATCAGCGAGATCGCGTAGATGACGTGGTAGTCGGTGAAAGGGTTGGTGGAGGCGGTGGGCTTGCCGCTGTCGAGGTGCTTGGCGGGCGGCCACTCGGCGATCCACATCAGCGCCATCATCGCGGTGCCGGAGAGGGCCGCCAAGCGCAGGCCGATGCCCAGGATCAGGGCGAGACCGACACCGAGCAGACCGAGCATGAACAGCAGGTCCGCCCAACCCTCCCCGGCCCAGCCGCGCAGCGTCCCGGCCATCGGGCCGACGTCCACGTGGGACAGGAATCCCTTCGTGGGGGAGCCGCCGTCGACCCAGCCCTTGCCGTTCGCGGTGGCGTAGCCGAGGCCGAACGCCTTGTCGAGGAACGCCCACAGGAACACGAAGCCCAGCAGGACGCGCAGGCCCGCCACGGCGACATCGCCGGTGTGCACCGCGCCGATCGCCGGGGAGCCGGCCACGACGTCGGGCCCGGTCTCGTCGGTCCGGATTCGGGGCGCCGAGGCGGAGCGGTGGGGCAGGTGCAGGCGCGGGGACCGTCGGTGATCGTGTGCGGTTGCCATGTCGATTCCCTCCCTGGTGGCGCCGGGCCCGGTGCTCGGCGCTCGGCCACGAACGAGCTCTCCTGGGCCGTGACGCCAATGTCCCGTGATCCCGGTACCCCTCCCAGGGCCGAGAGGCCCGAACCGGCGGGTCCAACAGCCGGTTGCCGTTGGGACGTTGCCGGTGAACCGCACGGCTCCACACCGAAAGGGGCGGTCGCCCCCGACGGATCGGGGAAGACCGCCTCGGGTCGGACTTCTCGTCGCGGTGCGGCGAACGACGTCGGACGCCGTCACCCCAGCGGGACGCGCCATTCCACCAGTGCGCCGCCCTCGGGTGTGGACCCGAACGAGCAGGTACCACCCAGGGATTCGGCCCGCTCCCGCATGTTCCCCAATCCGCTGTGGCGTGTCGGTGTGGCCGGCGGACCGACTCCGTCGTCGCGTACCCGAAGTCGTACGTGTTTGTCGTCGGTCTCCACGTGGACCTCGACCCGGCTCGCGTGTGCGTGGCGTGCCGTGTTGGCCAGCGCCTCGCGCAGGACCGCGATCAGGTGCGCGGCGACGGCCTCGGGTACGGAGGTGTCCAGCAGGCCGTCGACGCGCAACGTCGGGGCGAAGCCCAGGATTTCGGTGGCGGCGTCGACCTCGCGCAGGCAGCGCGAGCGCAGTCCGGTGCCGGTGTCGCGGTCCCGGGCCTTGAGGGAGAAGATCGTGGAGCGGATGACCTTGATGGTGTCGTCGAGGGCGTCCACCGCGGATTCGACGCGTTCCAGGGCCTCGGGGTGGTCGATGAAACGGGTCGCGCTCTGGAGGGTCATGCCGGTGGCGAACAGCCGCTGGATGGCCAGGTCGTGCAGGTCGCGCGCGATGCGGTCGCGATCCTGGAGCACGGTCAGCAACTCCGCGTCGCGGCGCCGCTCGGCGATCTCCAGGGCCAGGGCCGCGTGGTCGGCGAAGCCGGCGACCATGCGCAGCACGGCCTCCGTCAGCTCCGGACGTTCCGCCCGGTTGGCGACCTGGAGCACCCCCCGGATGCTGTCGGGAGTGCCGAGCGGGAGCAGGAACGCCGAGCCGAGATCGATGCCCACGGTTCTTGCCACCACCGCACCGGGATCGTGACCCAGGTCGCTGCGCGTGATGGTCTCGCCGGAGCTGAACACCTTGCCCATCAAGGTGCTTTCGCCGGACAGGACCAGCCCGCGGACCCGGTCCGCCAATGGTCCGGCAACGGCCTCGACGACCAGGTCGTCGGTACCGGCCACCGGTACCGCCAGGGTCACCAGGTCGGCGTCGGCCATCTCGCGAATGGTCGTGGTGAACGAGCGCAGCACGTCCGCGGGAGGTTCGCCGGAGAGCAGGCTCCGGGTCAGTTCGGAACTCGCCGCCAGCCACCGTTCCCGACGGCGCACGTCGTCGTACAGGCGGGCGTTGTCGATCGCGACGCCGGCCGCGGCGGCAAGGGTGCGCAGGACCGCCTCGTCGTCCTCGTCGAAGTCGGTGCCGCCGCGTTTCTCGGTCAGGTACAGGTTGCCGAAGACGGTGTCGCGGATGCG
>NZ_JBHZAV010000228.1:0-13597 GCF_042754445.1 Embleya sp. NPDC059213 | reverse complement strand
TGTGGCCCGCGCACACCGCCCCACCCCGCCACCGGTGTGGGCGCACGCGACTGCCGGCCGGGGGCCCCGGGGCGCCCGCCAGGCCCCCCCCGCCCACGACGCAGTGTCGCGGGCGGGGCGGCCTTCGCCTCGGGGTTGCCGGGTTACGGTACTTCCTTGCTGCTCGCGATGCTCGTGCCGGCCGTGTGGGGTGGGCGGGTCTCGGGGCGGGATCGGAGCCGGGCCGCCAAGGAGCCGGGTGCGGTTGAGGGTTTGGCCAGGGCCCGCAGGTCGGTCGTGGGGGAGGCCAGCGCGGCGGCGTCCACGGGCAGGCGACGTTCGATGAGCGCGCGTGCGGCGCGCAGTTCGCGCGGACGGTCCAGGCCGGCAGCGGCGATCAGCACGCCCGCGCGGGTCCAGAAGCCGAGGAAGCCGCCGTCTGCCGCCCCGCCCGCCTCGGCCGGGTCCACCGGGTCCACCACGTTCGTGACCTCGACGCGCAGGACGAACTCGTCGCCGGGGGCCGGGCGTCCGTACATCTGCAGGGTCCGGCCGTACTGTTCGGAGTAGAAGTAGGGCAGCGCGGTGTGGCTCTCCGGGACACCGGCGAGCACGGCGCCGGCGACCGCGCCCTGCTGCACGGCGTTGTCCCAGTGCTCGATCCGGCCCCGGGCGGGCAGGTGCGGATGCGGCTGGTTGGTGGCGTCGCCGGCGGCGAGGATCCACGGCACGCTGGTGAGGCAGTGCCGGTCGACGACGATGCCGTCCTCGCAGAGCACGCCGGCGGCCTCGGCGAGCGCGGTGTCGGGCCGCACCCCGACCCCGACCACCACGGTCGCGGCCGGCAACATCCGTCCGTCGGTCAGCCGGACCCCGGTGACGTGGGTCGTGCCGGTGAACGCGGTCACCGACACCGAGGTCAGCAGCCGCACCCCGGCACGCTCGTGCAGCGCGGTCACCCGCGATGCCAACACCGGGCCGAGCGGACCCGCCAACGGTCGGGCGCCCGTCTCGACCACGGTGACGTCCAGGCCCGCCTCGCGCGCGACCGCGGCGACCTCCAGGCCGATGAAGCCGCCGCCGACCACGACCACCGGCCCGCCGGCGCGCAGCCGGGCGGCGAGGGCTCGGGCGTCGCGCACGTCCCGCAGGGTCAGTACGCCGGGCAGTTCGGCGCCCGGCACCGACAGGGTGCGCGCGAGCACGCCGGTGGCCAGCAGCACCCGATCGGCGTACAGCGTCTGCCCGTCGTCCAGTTCGACGGCCCGACGGTCGGGGTCCAGGGCCAGGACGCGGGTGCCCGTCAGCAGGGTGATGCGGTGCTCGGCATACGCCTGCCGGGGCAGGATCGCATGCAGGAAGGCGTGCTCGCCGCCGGCCAACGCCTTCGACAACGGCGGTCGCTCATAGGGGAGTTCGTCGCCCGCCTCGACGACGGTGACGCGCCCGGCGAAGCCGTGCCGGCGCAGGGCGAGCGCGGCGGAGATGCCGGCCGCGCTCCCTCCGACGATGACCAGGTGCTGCGTCTCGTCGCCCATGTGTACCTCCGGTCTCCCCGTCCCGCACGGGACGGAAGGCCGCAAGGCTATGAACGGATCCCGCCCCGCACAGCGGACCGTCCCGACGGCCGGAACACGTCCGTGCACTGCCCGGGCTTTCCCCACGCGGGGCGGGACGGCGCCGTCGGCCGGGCGGAGCCGAGGGTCGGCGGCACGCCCGGATCCGGAATGCGCCCCGGCCCGGTACGCCCGGGACGCCGCCCCCCACCCGGAGCAAGCACCGGCTTCGCCGGCCGCGCCCGGTGCGGCGCCCCAGTGCGAGCGAGGACCCGCGACGACCTCGCGGGAGCGGTTTCGCGTAGGCGCCGACAATGGCCCGGCCCGGCTCCGGGTGGGACGCGTGGGGAGCGCGCATCGACGGCGGCCCGTGACTTCGTAGGGTTGGACATGCGTCCGGTTCGCGGACGCCTGTCCGTTGCGTGGGCCCACGGGGCCGTCCGCGGGCGGAACGGATCGGCACGACGAGGAGTCGGGGATGGCAAGGCGTCAGCAGGAGATCTCGGAGGAGACGCGCAGGCGTCTGGTGGAGGCCGCGTTCGAGCTCGTCGCGGACGGCGGGGCCGCGGCCATGTCGATCCAGGCGGTGGCGAACGGGTCGGGGATCAGTCGGGGCTCGGTGGCCTGGCATTTCGGGTCGAAGGACGGCCTGTTGGTGGCCGTGGTGGAGGAGGCGTTCCGCCGCGGTACCGAGTTCCTCGAGGCCCGACTCGCCGAGGGGCCGCCCGGCGCGGCGGCGCTGACCGCGGCCAACTTCGCGTTGATGTCGCGGCCCGAGGCCCGGATCTACGCCACGTTGCTGCTGGACGCGGTGAGTCGGGAGTCCGCGGTGGGACGGGCGTATGCCGCGCAGTATGTCGCGCTGCGCCGGATGTACGCGGACTATCTGCGCGAGGTGACCCCCTCGGTCACGGACGGCCTGGACCCCGATGCGGTGGCGGTGGCGATGCTCGGTACGAGCCTGGGCATCAACCTCCAGCATCGGCTGGATCCCGCGGCGGTCGATCGGGCCGAGGCGGTCCGGGCGGTGGAGACGATCTACTCCCGGGCGCTGCCCACTGCCCCGGGCGGAGCCGCGCCTCGGGGCTGACCGAACCGGATCGCCCCGTCGATCACCTGCCGGCCGACACTTGCTGTGTTGAGCGTCCAAGTTTATGTTGGGTGTCCAACGAAAGGCAGGTGTCGTCGCCATGCAGTTGATCGATCTCACCAGAACGCTGGATCCGGCCGACCGCGACCGGCTACCGGAGGAACTGCGCGCGCTGGCGGGGGTGGTGGCGCCGGAGGTGACGTACGCGCACCCGGCCGGTGACGGCCGGCAGGAATTCGCCCGGGCCCTGGGGTGCCGGATCGAGGACCTGCCGGACGGCGAGGGATGGGGCTCGGAAACCCTCGCCGACTTCAGCTCCCACCTGGGCACGCACGTCGACGCGCCGCTGCACTACGGCTCGACGTGCGAGGGTCGCCCCGCGCGCACCATCACCGACATCGCCCTGGACGAACTGTGGTGCGAGGCGATCGTGCTCGACCTGCGCGACCGCTGCCGGCCGAACACCGCGATCCCGGTCGCGGCGCTGCGCGCGGCCGTCGAGGACACCGGCGCCGAGGTGCCCCCGGGCGGAGCGGTGCTGTTGCGCACCGGCCAGGAGGGCTTCGGGCCGGGCGACCCGGAGTTCTTCCGCTACCCGGGGATGAGCCGCGAGGGAACCCTGTTCCTAGCCGACCTGGGCGCCAAGGTCCTCGGGTCGGACGCCGCCGGCTGGGACCTGCCGTTCGGCGTGATGGCGCACGCCTTCCGCGAGAGCGGCGACAACGCGGTGCTGTGGGACGGGCACCGGGCCGGCCGCGAACGCGAGGTCTTCATCGTCCAGCAACTCACCAATCTGGCCGCCCTGCCCTCGGCCCGATTCAAGGTGGCGTTCTTCCCGCTGAAGCTGGCTCGGGCCAGTGCCGCCCCCGCCCGCGTCGTCGCGTTCGTGTGACCCCGACCCTTTCGCCAGGAGGCCCATCGTGAAACTCGCCACCGTCGCCTACGACGCGACCGACCACGCGGCCGTGGTGCTGGAGGACGGACAACGCCTCGTCCTCCTGGACCGCGCCGGCTACGTCCTGCCCGCAAACACCGCGCCGTTGCTGCGTTCGGTCCTGGACGTCATCGAGGGCGGCGACCGCGCCCGGGAGGCCATCGACCGCGTCCTCGCCGACCCGCCCGAGGCGGCCGTCGTCGACATGGCCCACGTTCGCTGGCGCTCGCCGCTGCCGAACCCGCCGCAGATCCGCGACTTCGGCGGCTTCATGGACCACTTCCGCAACGCCCGAGCCCGGATCGAGGGCGTGCCCGTACACAGCGTCGAACTGTCCCGGGTGCAACAGGAGCGCCCGCTGTACTACATCGCCAACCGCCTCGCGATCGCCGGCCACGAGAACGAGGTGCGCTGGCCCGCGTACTCGACGGTGCGCGACTACGAACTGGAGTTCGCCTGCGTCCTGGGTCGCGGCGGCACGGACATCCCCCGCGAGCGGGCCGCCGAACACATCTTCGGCTACACCATCTTCAACGACTTCACCGCGCGCGACACCCAACGCGAGGAGATGGCCACCGGACTGGGCCTGAGCAAATCCAAGGACTTCACCGACGCGAACGTGCTCGGTCCCTGGATCGTCACCGCCGACGAACTGACCGACCCCTACCGGCTGTCCATGGTGGCCCGGATCAACGGCACCGAGGTCAGCCGGGGCACCAGCGCCGACATGGATCACACCTTCGCCGACATGATCGCGTTCGCCTCCACCTCCACCCGGCTGTACCCGGGGGAGGTGTTGTGCTCGGGAACGGTGCCCACCGGCTGCGGGATCGAACACGGCCGATTCCTGGAACCCGGCGACACCGTCGAACTGGAGGTCTCCGACATCGGCGTCCTGCGCAACACGGTGGTGAACGCGTGACCGCGTCCGCAGGCACCGACGACGTGCTGATCACCGGCGTCGGCTGCACCCCGTTCGGTCGGCACGTCGACCGCACCGCCGCCGAACTCGCCGGATCGGCCGTCACCGACGCACTGGGCGACGCGGGTGTCGCCCGCCACGAGATCGGCGCCGTCTTCTACGCCAACGTCAGCCAGAAGGCACTCGAGGGACAACACATGATCCCCGGCCAGGTGGCCCTGCGCCCGCTGGGCCTGGACCGGGCCCCGGTGATCAACGTCGAGAACGCCTGCGCCGGCGGGGCCACCGCCCTGTGGCTGGCCATCGCGCACGTACGCGCCGGCATGTCCGACACGGCCCTGGCCGTCGGCGTCGACAAACTGGTGTGCGCCGACGCGGCACGCGGACTGGCCGTCTTCGACGGCGCCTTGGACGTGCACCGCCGCGAGGAGACGCTCGCCGGACTGCGCGCCCTGGCCCCGGAGGACACGCCGTCGGGCACCGAAGCGGCCCCCGGCGCCGGCGAGCGGTCGGTGTTCATGGACATCTACGCCTGCCTGGCCCGCGCCCACATGCGCCGCTTCGGCACCACCCGCGAACAGTTGGCCGCCGTCGCCGCCAAGAACCACGCGCACTCCGTGCACAACCCCCGCGCGCAGTTCCGCAAGTCCTTCACCGTCGACCAGGTCCTCGCCGCACGCGAGGTGGCCCGGCCGCTCACCGTGCCGATGTGCTCGCCCGTCAGCGACGGGGCAGCCGCCGTCGTGGTGACGCGCGCCGCCGCCGCGCGGGCCCGGACCAGCGGCAACGCGCGAGCCGTCCGCGTCCTGGCCAGTGCCCTCGTCTCCGGGAGCGAGCGCGCCGCCGACCTGGTCGAGCAGCACATCGGCCGCCGCGCCGCCCTCGCCGCATACGAACAGGCGGGCCTGGGACCCCGGGACGTCGACGTCGCCGAAGTCCACGACGCCACCGCGTTCGGCGAGATCCAACAAGTCGAGAACCTCGGCTTCTGCGCCATCGGCGCCGGCGGCCCCTGGTCGTCGTCCGGCGCCGGCGCGCTCGGCGGCCACCTGCCGATCAACCCGTCCGGCGGCCTGGAATCGCGCGGACACCCGGTATCGGCCACCGGCCTCGCGCAGATCTTCGAACTGGTCACCCAACTGCGCGGCGAGGCCGGCCCCCGCCAGGTCCCCCGCGCCCGGATCGCCGTCGCGGAGAACGGCGGCGGACTGTACGGCATCGAGGAAGCCGTCGCCGCCGTCACCATCCTGGGAGGCACCCGATGACCACCACACCCGACGGCTTCGACGCCGTGCACCACGACGCCGGCTATGCCCGACTGGTGTTGTCCGCGCTGCGTCGCCACCCCGACCGCGAGGCGTTCCGGTGGCACGAGGACGGTCGGCGGCACACGCTCACCTACCGTGCCGCCGCCGACCGCATCGAACGCGTCGCCGCCGTCCTGGGGCGGCACGGGCCGGCCCCCGACCGCGCGGTGGCCCTGCTCACCGGACCCCGACCCGAGGCGTTCACCGTCATGGTCGCCGCGTGCCTGGCGGGCGTCCGGTTCACCGCGCTGCACCCGCTCGGCAGCAGCGAGAACGACGCGTACGTGCTCCGCGACAGCGGCGCCGACCTGCTCGTCGTCGACGACACCCGATTCGCCGACCGCGCCGCCGCGGCGAGCGCCGGCACCAGGGTCCTGACCCTGTCCGAACTCGCCGACCTGGCCGAGCACATCGTCCCCACACCCCGAGACCCACGCGGACCCGCCCGCTACCTCTTCTACACCGGCGGCACCACCGGCGAACCCAAAGGCGTCGTCCTCGGCGACCGTTCCCTCACCGCCAACGCCTGGGCCGGTACCACGTGGGCCTGGCCCGAGCGCACCACCTTCCTCGTCACCACGCCCATGTCGCACGCCGCCGGCCTGCTGATCGCCCCCGGACTGCTGCGCGGCGCGACCTTCGTGATCCATCCCGGGTTCGACCCGGACCGCGTCCTGGACGCCATCGAGCACGAGGGCGTCAACACCACGTTCGTGGTGCCCACCATGCTCTACACGCTCCTCGACCACCCGCGTACCCGGACCGCCGACCTGTCCGCCCTGGCCTGGATCCTCTACGGCGCCGCGCCCACCAGCCCGACCCGATTGCTCCAGGCCCGGGACCGGTTCGGGCCGATCCTCAGCCAGCACTACGGCCAGGCCGAGGCGCCCAACGCGCTGACCGTGCTCGACCCCGACGAGCATCGCGACGACGACCTCGCCGTCCTGGCCTCGTGCGGACGCCCGATCCCGGGAACCGAGATCGTGCTGCTCGACCCCGAGGGCCACCCGGTCGCGGCCGGCGAACCGGGCGAGATCTGCGTACGCGGCCCGCTGGTCATGGACGGCTACTGGAACAAACCCGACCAGACGCGCGCGGCGCTTCGCGACGGGTGGCTGCACACCGGCGACATCGCCCGAGCCGACCCGTCGGGCCGGCTGACCATCGTCGATCGCCTCAAGGACGTGATCATCACCGGCGGATTCAACGTCTACCCGCGCGAGGTCGAGGACGTCCTCGCCGAGCACCCGGCCGTCGCCTACTGCGCCGTCTACGGAGAACCCGACCCGCACTGGGGCGAGGCGGTCGCCGCCGCCGTCGTGCTGCATCCCGGCCACGACGTCTCCGCCGGCGAACTCGCCGACCACGTACGCCGGGCCAAGGGCGGCGTCTGGACGCCCAAACACATCAGCCTGCGCGAGACACTGCCGCTCACCGCTCTCGGCAAGGTCGACAAGAAGGCACTGCGGGCGCAGTGAACCGCAGGGCGCGACACCCGCCCGACAGGACCACGTCCACGCGGCGCGTTCGAGACACGTACGCCTTTCCGGCCCGGGTCGTCCCGACCGCGCACACCCGAGCGGCCCGGCGACGGACGCGGTGGGACGGTCGAAGTGCGTGCCGCGGCCGGCATGTCGGTGCGGATCGCTTGGATCCGCCACCGGTCGCCGGTCCGGCCCTGCCGGTGTCCGGCCACACCGGCGGCCGGCGCGCCGCGTGGTCGGTGCCCGGTGGCTCTCGCCGAGGTCGATGTCGAGGGTTCGGATGGGGCTGCCCGGGTGTCGATATCATCGCCGGGTGAATACCGGAGCCGTCAGGAGTCTGGGCCGTGGGCTGGACGTGCTGCTTGCCGTGGCCGCCGGCGGGGGTCCGGCGACGTCGACGGAGATCGCCGAGCGGTTGGGACGCAACCGGGTCCAGGTGTCCCGCACGCTGCACAGCCTGGAGGCGGCGAGTGTGCTCACTCGGGATCCCGACACGCTTGCCTATGCGCTGAGTTGGCAGCTCTACAGCCAGGCGACCCGCGCGGTCGGGGCGCGGCTGCGCGCCGAGGGGCCGGCGATCCTGCGTGAGGCGGTGGCGGCGACCGGGGCGAGTGCGTTCCTGGCCGAGGTGCGCGGGGACGGCTCGGTGGCCTTCCTGGAGGAGGTGCCCTCGGGCCTGTCGTGGGTGGGCCGTTCGTATCCGCTGTACTGCGACGACGCGGGTCAGGCGCTGCTGTGGGACTGCAGCCGCGAGGAACTGGAGATCGTGTTCGCCGACACCGAGTTCATCGCCCACGGACCCGCGGCGCCGAGCGGAGTGGCCGAGTTCGAGGCACGGTTGATCGCGGCCCGCGAGCGTGGCTACGCGGTCGTGGACGGGGAGTCGGAGCCGGGCGTGTTCGCCGTCGCCGCCCCGGTGCGGGACTTCTCCGGCGAGGTCGTCTGCGCGCTGCACACCGAGGGACCCTCGGCCCGGCTGGCCCCGCTGGCGGAACGGCACGGCGCGGTGATCCGGGATCTGGCCGATCGGCTCTCTACGCTGCTCGGCCGGCCGCAGCCCTGACCTCCAGCGCGGCGGCCGCCGCGCGCACCGATGCCGCGATCTCGGCGGACCGGCCGGCCAGCCTGAAGCGCGGCACGGCGAGACTCAGCGCGGCCACGATCGTGTCGGACTCGTCCCGTACGGCGGCCGAGAAGTCCACCACGTCGTGCTCGAATTCGCGGTCCGCGATCACCACTCCCGCCGCCCGGGCGGTCGCGTTGTAGCCGGCCAGCGTGGCGATGTCGCGAGCCGCCCGCGGGCCGCCGCCGACGAATTCGACGCCACCGAGCAAAGCGGCGAGTTCCTGCTCGGAGTGATCGAGCAACAACGCCCGCCCCGGCCCGGTACACCAGATCGGCGTCAGGGCCCCGGGCGCCGCCGCAACGTACGACGACCAGTGGCTGAGCTGGCTCTCCACCGTGAGCACCATGCCCTGGGACGGCACCGAGAGCCAGGCCGGCTCGTGCCAGCGCGCCACCAGACCCCGCAGCGGCGGTCGGGCGGCGACCAGCAGGGGTCGGTCGGCCGCCGCCTCGGCCAGTGCGAAGAAGGCGGGGCCGATGCGCCAGCCGCGTCCTTGCTCGTCGCGCTCGACGAGGTCCAGCGCGGCCAGGTCCTTGAGCATGCGGGACGCCTGGGCCGCGTCGACGCCGATCAGTTCGGCGAGTCGGACATTGCCCGGGTAGCCGGCCGAGCCCTGTTCCGCGGCGAGGACCGCGTGCAGGAGGGCGAGGCCCTTGTCGAAGGTCGTGGTCACCGCACCACCCTAGCGCGATCAATTTACGCATGAGTCATTGACGATTGTGAACGCGACTCTCCATGATTGCGGCACCCCACCACGAAGGAGGCCGCATGACGACGGCCGACCCACCCCAATCCCGCCGCGTGCTGCGGCGCTTCCACGTGCTGGCCATGCTGTTGTGCGCGATCGTCGGCCTGGACACCCTGGGCTCGGTGGCCGCGAACGGCCCCGAGGGACTGACCTGGCTGGCCGTGCTCGGGCTGCTGTTCTTCGCGCCCTACGGACTCCTGATCGCCGAACTCGGGTCCGCCTTCCCGGACGAGGGCGGACCCTACGTCTGGACCAAACTGGCCTTCGGCCGCTTCACCGCCGGCCTCAACCAGGTCTTCTACTGGATCTCCAACCCGGTCTGGATCGGCGGCTCGCTGTGCGTGACGGCGATCGCCACGTTCGAGAGCTTCTTCCACCCGCTGCCGGGCGCCTGGCAGTACCTGGCCGGCGCGCTCTTCGTCGGGGCGGCCGGTCTCGCCGTGCACGCGTCCGTCGTGGTCGGCCGCTGGGTCCTGGTGGCCGGAGCGGTCGCCCGGATCGTGCTCCTGGGCTTCTTCGTCGTCTCACTGACCGTCTTCGCGCTGCGCAACGGCGTGCAGCCGCTGTCGCCCGGCGACTACACCCCCACCTATCTGGGTCTGGTCGCGCTCGCCCCGGTCATCGCCTTCAACTACATGGGTTTCGAGGTACCCAGCGCGGCCGCCGGCGAGATGGCCGACCCCAAACGGGACGTACCCGCGGCGCTGTTGCGCGGCGGCCTGCTCTCCCTCGTGCTGTACGGCGTCCCGATCCTGGGCACCCTGCTGGTGCTGCCCCGCGACCAACTCGGTTCGCTGACCGGATTCATCGACGCCTGCCGTGCGGTGTTCACCGTGTACGGCGGCCACGTCGCCGACGACGGCACCGTCGTACTCACCGGCGCCGGCGCCGCACTCGCCAAAGTGGCGGCGGCCGGCCTGATCGTCGGCCTGCTCACCAGTGGCACCGCGTGGGCCATGGGCCTGAGCCGGGCCCAGGCGGTGGCCTGCGCGGACGGCGCCGGACCGCAGTGGCTGGGCACGATCTCCGCCCGACGCGGCACTCCGACGCGGGTCAATCTGCTGTCCACCGCGATCGCCGCCGTGGTGATGCTGGCCGCGATCGGCCTCAGCGACGGCGACGCGCAGAAGTACTTCACCGCCGGCATCGGCCTGGCGATCTCGGCAACCGCGATCTCCTACCTGCTGACGTTCTCCTCCTTCCTGGTGCTGCGCCGCAAGTACCCCGACGTACACCGCCCCTACCGGGTCCCCGGCGGTCGCGCGGGTGCCCGGACGGCGACCGCCCTGACCGTCGGCACGATGTCGTTCACCGTGGTCGCCCTGATCTGGCCGGGACTGGGCGTCGGGTGGTTCGGCACCTCGGGCGACCCGGCCGACTACCTGCCCGCCGGCTTCGAGGGGCACCGAGCGGCCTACACCGCCACGCAACTCGTCCCGATCGTGCTCATTGTCGGCCTCGGTTGCCTCCTCCACGCCCTCGGCGCGCGCCATCGCCGCACCCTCGCCGCCGCCGCGCCCTCGTCCGCTTCCCCCGCCACGTCCACCCTCCCCGGCTGAGGAGCCACCGTTGAAGTTCCCCGACCACGCCGAAATCATCGTCCTGGGCGGCGGTACGGCGGGCTGCGTCGTCGCCGGCCGCCTCGCCCACAGGCATCGGGTGCTCGTCCTGGAGGCGGGCCCCGACTACGGGCCTGACCGCGCCGCCTGGCCCGCCGACCTGCTGGACGCCACCACCCTGCCGACCTCGCACGACTGGGGCTATCGCGGACCTCGGCACGCCTTCGAGCGCTGCCGGGCGATCGGGGGCTGCTCGACCCACAACGGCTGTACACAAAGCAGCGGATGGGCCGGCGACTACGACGCGTGGGCGGCGGCCGGCTCCCCCGGCTGGGACTCGGCCTCCCTGCGACCGTTCTTCGACCGGGCCGCCGCGGCCATGCGGTTGCGGACCTATCGGCAGGACGAGATCCAACCGTTCCAGCAACACTTCATCGCGGCGGGCGCGGCGCTCGGCCTGCCCGTGCGCGACGACTTCGACGACCTCGCCGGCGGGCTCGGCATCGGCTGCGCACCGGTCAACATCACCCCCGACGGCGTGCGCGTCAACACGGCCTTCGGCTACCTCGATCCCGTTCGCGAACAGGGCAACCTCACCGTGATCGGCGGCGTGCAGGCCGATCGCATCGTGCTGGACAACGGCCGGGCGGTGGCGGTGGACGTCATCCACGACGGCCGCCGGCACCGGATCCGCGCCGACCTCGTGGTGCTCGGCGCCGGTGCCTACGGCAGCCCCGAGGTACTGCTGCGTTCCGGCATCGGTCCGGCCGCCCACCTCGCCGAGGTCGGCGTCGAGGTGCGGCACGACCTCCCGGGAGTGGGCGAGAACCTGCACGATCATCCGTCGGTTCAGCTCGAGTTCGCCGGATCGGCGGAACTTGCCGCCGACCTGGCCCGGTTCGCCCGGGCCCGGATGTTGCCGGACGAACAGGCCCTGGCCAAGCTCCGCTCGCCCTACGCCGGCGACGCCCCCTACGACCTGCACGTCTACCCCTGGACCGAGCGCGACGCGACGACGGAGCACGGCTGGCGCTGCGTCGTGCCGGTCGCGCTGCTGCGGCCCCGGTCCCGGGGCTCGGTACGACTGCGCTCGGCCGACCCGTACGCCCTCGCCCGGGTCGACCACGCCTACCTGACCCGGCCGGAGGATGTCCAGGCCCTCGCCCACGGCCTGGACTGGACAAGGGAGTTGCACCTGTCCCCCTACCTGGGCCCGGCGCTGCTCACCCCCGAAGGCGACATCCACGACTGGATCAAGGCGAAGCACCAGCACTACTGGCATCCGGCGGGCAGTTGCCGGATGGGGCCGGCCGACGATCCGTCGGCCGTCGTCGACCACACCGGCAGGGTGCACGGGCTTGAGGGCCTCCATGTCGCCGACGCCTCCATCTTCCCCGACATCCCCCGTAGTACCCCCGCCCTGCCGACCACGGTGGTCGGCGAGCGGGTGGCCGCCTTCATCGAGGAGACCCTGTGATCCACCAGGACGTTGTCGACCCGCGCACCGGCGAGGTCTACCACCGCATGCCCACCGCGTCGTCCACGGAATCGACCGACGCGGTCCGCGCGGCCGCCATCGCGTTCGAGACCTGGCGGTCCGTCACCCCGGGGGAGCGGCAGGACGTGCTCTTGGCCCTGGCCGACGCGATCGTCGAGCAGGCGCCGGAACTGGCCGCCGCCGAGTGCCGCAACACGGGCAAGGACCACGCGGAGGTGCTGGAGGAGGAGATCCCCGCCGCCGTGGACGTGCTGCGCTTCATGGCCGGCGCGGCGCGCGGCGTCCCGGGGCCGACGGCCGGGGAGTACGTGCGCGGATACTCCTCGCAGGTGGCCCGCGAACCGGTGGGAGTCTGCGCGCTGATCACGCCGTGGAACCACCCGCTGGGATCGGCGGTCGACAAGCTCGCACCGGCACTGGCCGCGGGGAACACCGTCGTGCTCAAGCCCGCGGAAACCACCCCCATGAGCACCCTCCTGCTCGGCGAGATCTGCAACCAGGTGCTGCCGCCCGGCGTGGTCAACGTGGTCTGCGGGGACCGCGACACCGGCCGGGCCCTGGTCGTCGACCCGCTGACGGCCCTGGTCTCCCTCACCGGAAGCACCCGTGCGGGCGCCGAGGTCACCACCGCGGCCGGTCTCGCCGGCATCAAACGGCTCCACCTGGAACTGGGCGGCGACGCACCCGCGATCGTGCTCGCCGACGCCGACTTGGCCGAGGCGGCCGAGGGCATCGCGGAAGCCGCCTTCTACAACGCGGGCCAGGACTGCACCGCCGCATGCCGAGTACTGGTCGCCGCCGAGGTGCACGATCGACTGGTCGCGCTGCTGGCCGAACGCGCGGCCCGGACCGAGGTCGGCCCGCTGAACAGCCGGGCGCACCTGTCCCGGGTCGCCGCCTACCTGGAGGGTCTGCCCGAGCACGCCACCGTGGTCACCGGAGGCACCCCGACCCCCGGGCCCGGCTTCTTCTTCCCGCCGACCGTGGTGACCGGGGTGCGCCAGGACGACGCGATCGTGCAGCACGAAGTCTTCGGCCCGGTTCTCACCGTCCAGCCGTTCACCGACGAGGACGACGCGATCCGGCTGGCCAACGACGTGCCCTTCGGCCTGGCGGCATCCGTGTGGAGCCGTGACGCGGCGACGGGCGCCCGACTGGCCCGGCGCATCGACGCGGGCACGGTGTGGATCAACTGCCACGGCGTGTACGCGACCGAAATGCCGCACGGCGGCTTCAAGCACTCCGGATACGGCAAGGACCTGTCGATCCACGCGCTGGACTCCTACTCCCGGATCAAGCACGTGATGAGCAGGACCACGTAACGCCCGGAACCCGAGCCGCCCGAGCCACTCCCGGGCCCCGGCGCCCGGCGGGCCGCCTCCGGCACGGCGGGG
>NZ_JBHZAV010000227.1:0-13599 GCF_042754445.1 Embleya sp. NPDC059213 | reverse complement strand
AAATCAGCCCCGCCGGCGTTTGAGGCGAACCCAGCCCCGCCGGCGCATGAGGCCACCCAGCCCCGCCGGCGCATGAGGCCAAATCAGCCCCGCCGGCGTTTGAGGCGAATCAGCCCGGCCGGCGCTTGAGGCCACCCAGCCCCGCCGGCGCTTGAGGCGAACCAGCCCGGCCGGCGCTTGAGGCCACCTCGGCCGGAGGCCGGGTCACCCCAGCCGGGGCCGGCGCTTGAGGCCAAAGGCCCAGCGCCCAGCGCCTACTTCGGCGCCATCCTGATCGCGCCGTCGAGCCGAATCACCTCACCGTTGAGCATCTGGTTCTCCACGATGTGCGCCACCAACGCCGCATACTCCGCCGGCCGCCCCAGCCGACTCGGATGCGGCACCTGCGCCCCCAGCGAAGCCCGCGCCGCCTCCGGCAACCCCCCGAGCAACGGCGTCTCGAACAACCCGGGCGCAATCGTCATCACCCGCACCGCCACCCCGGCCAGGTCCCGCGCGATCGGCAGCGTCATCGCCGCGATGCCGCCCTTGGACGCGCTGTACGCGGCCTGCCCGATCTGCCCGTCGAAGGCCGCGACCGACGCGGTGTTGACGATCACCCCGCGCTCGCCGTCCACCGGCTCGTGCGCGATCATGCGCTCCGCCGCCAACCGCAGCACATTGAACGTGCCGATCAGGTTGATGTTGACCACCCGCGCGAACAGATCCAGCGGGAAGGCGCCCTTGCGCCCCACCGTACGAGCCGCGTCGGCCACGCCCGCGCAGTTGACGGTGATCGCCAACGTGCCGTTCGCGTCCGCCGCGTCCACCGCCGCCCGTACCTCGTCCTCCCGCGTGACGTCGCCGGGAACGAACACGGCCCGCTCGCCGAGCCGTTCGGCCACGTCCTTGCCCGGGGACGAGGGCAGGTCGAACAGCACGACGGACGCGCCCTCGGCGACGAGCCGTTCGGCGGTGGCCAGGCCCAGACCCGAGGCTCCGCCGGTGATCAGGGCGGTGGTGCCTTCGATACGCATCTATCTGTCTCCGTAGTGATCCGAGCGAACAAAAAACCGAAAGGAACGGAAGAACCTCAGAGCCGCTCGATGATCATCGCGTTGGCCATCCCGCCGCCCTCGCACATCGTCTGCAGCCCGTACCGGCCGCCCGTGGACTCCAACACCCCCAGCAGCGTGCTCAACAACCGCCCGCCGGAGGCCCCGAGCGGATGCCCGAGCGCAATCGCCCCGCCGCGCCGGTTCACCTTCTCCGGGTCGGCGCCCACCTCCGCCGCCCACGCCAACGGCACCGGCGCGAACGCCTCGTTGACCTCGAACGCGTCGATGTCGTCGATGCCCAGGCCGGCCCGTTCGAGCACCTTGCGGGTGGCCGGGACGACCCCGGTGAGCATCAGCAGCGGGTCGTCGCCGGTCACCGCGAACGCGTGGAAGCGGGCGCGCGGCGTCAGCCCGAGCGCGGTCGCGCGCTCCTCGCTCATGATCAACGCGGCGGAGGCGCCGTCGGTGAGCGGCGACGAGTTGCCCGGGGTGATCCGCCAATCGATCTCCGGGAAACGTGCGCCCATGCCCTCGTCCACGAACGCCGGCGCGAGTCCGGCCAGCCCCTCCTCGGTGGTGGTGGGCCGCACCGTCTCGTCCACCCGGTGCACACCGCCGTCGAGGGTGATCGGCACGATCTCCCGATCGAACGCGCCCTCGGCACCGGCCTGCGCGGCGAGCCGATGCGAGCGGGCGGAGAACCGGTCGAGCGCCTCCCGGTCCAGGTTCCAGCGGGCCGCGATCAACTCGGCCGAATAGCCCTGCGGGATCAACCCCTCGGGGTAACGCTTGCCGAGCAATTCGCCGAACGGATCGCCCCCGCGCGCGGCGAAGCCCATCGGCACCCGACTCATCGACTCGACGCCGGCCGCGATCACGATGTCGTACGCGCCGGCGATCACGCCCTGCGCGGCGAAGTGCGCGGCCTGCTGGCTCGATCCGCACTGCCGGTCCACCGTCGTCGCCGGGACGCCGTCCGGGAATCCGGCGGCGAGCACCGCGTTGCGCGCGATGTTGAGCGACTGGTCGCCGGCCTGCGAGACACAGCCCGCGATCACGTCCTCGACCAGCGCGGGGTCGAGATCGTTGCGCTCGACCAGGGCGCGGAGCGTGTGGGCCAGCAGGTCGACCGGGTGGGTGCCGGACAACGCGCCGCCGGGCTTGCCCTTGCCGGACGCGGTCCGCACCGCGTCGACGACGACGGCTGTGGTCATGGTGCTTCGTCCCCTCGGATCCGCGACATTACTGAACGTTCGCTAAGACATTCGACCCTCCGGTGCAATCCCTGTCAAGCATCGACCCGGGCCGCGGGCGTTTCCGGTCGCGGCACCGGCGCCTGACGTACGGCACCCTGCCCGGGGGCGGCACTAGGCTGACCCCGTGACCAGCGCACCCGTACGCGAACCACGCCAGCACCGCAGTCGCGTCACCCGAGCCAGGCTGCTGGACGCCGCCGTCGAGGTGCTGGCCGAGGTCGGCTGGCTCGGCGGCACCGTCACCGTGGTCGCCGAGCGGGCGAACGTCTCCCGGGGCGCGGTACAGCACCACTTCCCCACTCGCGAGGACCTGTTCACCGCCGCGATCGATCACATGGCCGGGGACCTGTTCACCCGGATACGCCTGGACGGGGCCCGGATCCCACCCGGCCCCGAGCACACCGAGACGGTGCTGGACGCGCTCGTGTCGATGTTCCGGGGCACGCTGTACCGGGCCGCGCTCAACCTGTGGGTGGCCGCGGTGCAGGACGAGACCCTGCGGGCCAGGGTGCTGCCGCTGGATCGGCGACTGAGCGCCGCGATGTACGACATGGCGGTCGATCTGCTCGGCGCGGACGTGTCCCGCCCCGGGGTACCGGCCGCCGTGGAGGGCACGCTCAGTCTGGCCCGGGGACTGGGCGTCCGGGAACTGCTCACCGAGAACGAGGCGCGCCGGCGCACGATCATCCGGCAGTGGGCGGCCCACCTGGACACCGTGCTGACCGGCGCCGAAGCCGAAGCCGGCTGCGGCGCCGGGGCCGGCTGACCCCGCCCCGGCGGATGCGATCCGGTGCCGGAGGAGTCCCCGGGCCGTCATTTCACGCTTCGATGACCAATCCTTGATGCGAACCCGGTCAAACCCGGGACGTAACGCGATCCGAGGGCCATAGCTTCACCGCGTGGACTGGAATCGACGGACCTGCGCCCGACGCGGGCACGAGACGTACGCTCCCGACGAACCGGCGCTGCGTGACCGGCTGCACGCGAGCACGCCGGTCGGCGAGGCGTGGCGCTGCCTGCGCTGCGGCGACTACGTGCTCGGCGAGGTCAAGGGCCGCGGCCCGGCCGGCGACGCGCCGACGGTGATGCGCGGGCGGGCCCTGCGCGACGTGCTGATCCTGCGTTTCCTGGCCGTCGAGCGGGCCGCGCGCGGCGTACTGATCCTGGTCGCGGCCTACGCGGTCTGGCGATTCAGCAATTCGCAGGACTCGGTGCGCAGGTTGTTCGAGGACGACCTGACCGCGTTCCGGCCGGTGGCCGAGCACTTCCACTACGACCTGGACCATTCGCCGATCGTCGACTCGATCCGCAAGACCTTCGACTACAAGCACTCGACGCTGGTCTGGGTCGCCGTCGCGATGGTCGCCTACGCGGTGATCGAGATCGTCGAGGCGGTCGGCCTGTGGCTGCTCAAGCGCTGGGCGGAATACCTCACGGTGGTCGCCACCGCGGCCTTCCTGCCGCTGGAGGGCTACGAGATGCGCGAGCACGTGAGCCCGTTCAAGGTGGCCACGCTGGTCCTGAACATCCTCGCGGTCGTCTACATCATCGTCGCGAAGCGGCTGTTCGGAGTCCGCGGCGGGGCCGAGGCGTTCGAGCGCGAACGGCACAGCGAATCGCTGCTGGAGATCGACGAGGCGATCCACGCCGGGCCGCCGCGGCAACCGTGGGAAGAGCACGTACACACGCCCAAGGCGCCACCCGCACGCACCCCCTGACCGTCCCACACCGTCCCGCACCACGAAACCCCGGGCGTCCGGGCCGACTTCCCGGCCCGGCCGCCCGAGCCGCCGGGCGGCCCCGACTCACGGCACCAGCACCAACCGCCCGCGCAGCCCGCCCTCCGCCAGCCGGGTGAACGCCCGGGCCGCGTCCGCGAGCGCGACCACCTCGGCCACCCGCAGGGTCAGCGCGCCCTCGGCCGCCAGCGCGGCCAGTTCCGCCGATCGCGCACCGTCCGCCCGCACCCACAACGGATGCACCCGGATGCCGCGCAGGGCCGGCGGCGCCGCGCCCGCGTTGACGGCCACGAATGCCCCGCCGCCGCGCACCGCGTCCAGCGCGTCCGGGCCGAGCATCGCCGCGTCCAGCACCGCGTCCACGCCACCCGGCACGATCTCCCGCACCCGGTCCGCGAGTTCCGGACCACGCGGGACGAACCAGGCGGCCCCGACGGCGCGGACGAAGTCCTCGTCCGCGGCGCCCGCGACCGCCAGCACGCGCACCCCGCGCGCCGCCGCGAGTTCGACGGCGAAGCCGCCCACCCCGCCCGCCGCACCGGTCACCAGCAGGGTGTCCCCGGCCGACAGGCCGAGCAGGTCCAACCCCTGCCACGCGGTCAGCCCGTTCAGCGGGATCGTCGCCGCCGCGGTCGGGTCCAGACCGGCCGGCAGCGCCCCGACCGCGTCCGCGTCCAACACCACGAACTCGGCCAGTGCCCCGACCCGTACGTCCAGCCGATCGCGCAGCCCGAGCACCGCGTCGCCGACCGCGAACCCGTCGACCCCCGGGCCCACCTCGACCACCTCGCCCGCGACGTCCCAGCCCAGGCCGAACACCTCGCGGGCGGACACCAGGGCGAACCGCACCGGCGCCCCGTCCAGCACCATCGCGTCCACCGGGTTCACCGTCGCCGCCGCGACCCGGATCCGCAGTTGCCCCGGCCCGGGTTCGCGGTCGGGGGTGTCCACGACCTCGACCGCGGGCGAGCCGGCTCGGGCGATCACCGCACGCATGACACCACTCCCACACTCTGCGTCGGGCCGGCCCTCCCGGCCCCTCGACCGCAAACCTACGAAGAGTTACTCTCCCCGGGTAAGCACGTACCCGAAAGTGCGTATCCAACCCGAAGGAGAGCCATGCCGACCCGTACCGCGGCCGAACGCCGCGCCCAGGCCCGCTCCGCGTTCGACGCGTACATGGCCGGGTGCCCGGCCCGGCGGCTCCTGGACGGGATCAGCGACAAATGGGTCAGCCTGCTCGTCAACGCGCTGGCGGACGGCCCGCAGCGTTACAGCGACCTGTCCCGCCGAGTCGCCGGGGTCAGCCAGAAGATGCTCACCCAGACCCTGCGCAACCTCGAACGCGACGGCCTGGTCACCCGCACCGTCACGCCCTCCGTCCCGGTCCGGGTCGACTACGCGTTGACCCCGCTGGGCGAGAGCCTGCTGCCGCTGATGCGGGCCATCAAGTCCTGGGCCGAGCAGCACATTCCCGAGGTGGACCGGGCGCGCGAGCGCTACGACGGGCAACACCCGCCGACGGTCGGCTGATCGGGCCCGGCCCGGCTCCGCCCACTCGCCCGCCCGCCGCCGGCAGCGCCCCACCTGCGTGTTCGGGCTGCACGGCCCCGGGTCACCGGGGGTCCGCCAGAAGATCGCCGACTGTTCATTTTCCGGCCCGCCGAGGGTATTTCCGGCTCCATATCGTGATCTTGACCGGCGGAACGGACGCCGGCCGAACTTCCGAGGAGCCCAGTCGTGTCGCCTGGCCGTGAGACCCACGAGCGCGAACGGCGGATCGAACTGCTGATGGCGGAGAGCACGCCGTTGCGCAGGTACGTGAGCGGAATCCTGGGCGCGGATCTGCACACCGTCGAAGACGTGGTCCAGGAAACGCTGTTACGTGCCTGGGAAGCGGCGGACCGGCTGGACTGGGACGGCAGGCCGATCCGGATGTGGCTGTTCCGGGTCGCCCGCAACCTGGCCGTGGACGCCCGACGGCGCAACCGATCGCTGCCCGTGGGCATCGACCCGAGCGAGTTCGCCGGGTTGCCCGCGGTGCCCGATCCGGCCGCGACCATCGTGGATCGGTGCGTGCTCGTGGGGGCGTTGCGCGCACTGGCCGCGCCGCACCGCGAGGCGCTCGCCCAGGTGCATCTGCTCGATCGCAGCGGCGCGGACGTCGCGCGCACCCTGGGGATACCGCGCGGGACGGTCAAGTCTCGTACCTACCACGGGATCGCGGCCATCCGTCGGGAGCCGGCCGCGATCGAGGAGAGCGGATGACAGGCTCCGAGGACCTCGCCATGCAGGTCGCCGGACACGATGTGACGACCCTGCTCGGCTATGCGGGGATCCTCATCCTCGTCTACGCCCTCGCCCACTGGGCCGCGATGCGGCGCGGCGGATGGCGCTTCGTGCGCCGTCGGCTGCGCCGCGAACTCGCGCTCACGGTGTCGGCGTTCGCCGAGCCGGTCACCGCGTTCAGCCGCTATCGGCGACGCCGTCGGCTGCTGGTGCGGGCGTTGCGCGAGCCGAACACCTGGGTCGACGCCGAGCACGCGCTGCAACTCGCGGCGCGGGTCGCGGCCGGCTCCCGTCCGTACGGCGCGTTGGTCGAGCGCGACGTGGTGGGCGTGTTGGTCTCCTGCGGGCCGGACCTGCCCGTGCCCGCCGAGCCGTGGGCGGTCGACGAACTCGACCCCCGGCTGTGGTGGATCGCGCGCACCGACCTGGAAGTCGGCAGTGGTCCGGCTCCATTGCTGGTCGCGGTCGGCACCCGGCAGGAGGCGGTGGTCTTCCTCGACCTGTTGACCGGCCCGCGCGTACTGGCGGTGTCCGGCGAACGACGCGGCGCGCGGGCCACCGTGCAGGCGCTCGCGGCCCAGCTCGACGCCCGGTTGCCGGCCGGCGCGGTCACCGTCGCGGAGGGCATCCATCCCCGGCACGCCGGGCCGAGCACGGCCGAGGCGTTCACCCGGGCGACCACCGCCGCCGCGAGCCGCCGCCATCCGCAGGTCGTGGTGTGCGCGGACACCCCCGATGTGCCCGCCGCCTCACCGGTGTCGGTGCTGACCCTGGGTCGACCGCGCGGCCACGCCCGGTTGTTGGCGGTGTCGCCGACCGGCGCGCTGCTCGTGCACGGCACCCCGCTGCGGGTGGACGCCCGGCCGCTGCCGCGCTCGGTCGCCGCGACGGTGTGGCAACTGCCGCCGTGGGCCACGGAGGACGCGACGCTCCCGGTGCCGATCGCGGCCGATCCGGACCTGGATCCGGTGCCGGCCGCAGCGTCGACGCCGGTTTCCGTCCAGGGCCCGGCGAGCCCGACCGAGCCGACCCCGCACGACGATTTCGACGAGCCCGCCGACACCGACAAGCCGAGCGGCGTCTCCGTCGACGTGTGATCCCCCGCTTCCCACACGCCGGACGGGCCGTTGATCGGCCCGTCCGGCGTTTGCCCGCGTCCCTGCCCAGGCCGCACCCCCGGCCCCAATCCCCGCCCACCCCCAGGAGCACGCCAACGTGAGACTCACCGTCACCACCGTGGACACCGCGGACGGTTTGCGCCGCGACCATCTCGTGGACCTCCCGCCCGGGAGCACCGTGGCGGATCTCGCGACCGCCGTGCGGCGACCGGCCGCACCCGTGGAAGCCGCCCCCGAGGGGCGACCCGCCGAGCTGAGCGCGTTCCTGGACGGCAACGCGCCGGACGACGGGCAGACGCTCTACCTCGGCGACACCGCGCTGGACCCGCAGGCTCCGCTGACCGTCTCCGGCATCCACGAGGCCGCCGTGCTCGGCTTGGGCGCACCGGCCGCCGAGCCCGATCGGGTGCGGCTACCCCGGCACCCCTTCGATCCGCAGACCCTGGTGCAGGTGCACGCGGTGTCCGGCCCCTACACCGGCCGGGTCTGGCCGCTGGGCCCGGGAAGCCACGAGATCGGCGCCGACGAGGGCTGCGCGATCCGGCTGCCGGCCGCCGACGTGCCCGCCCGGGGCCTGTGGGTGACGATCTGCCCCGACGGCTCGGCGTATTGGCATCGCACCGTCCCCGACGACGGCGCGGTGCACGGCCGCGAGGTCGCGCCGCCGCCCACCGACGCGATCACCGCCGCCGCGGCGCTGCCCCGCAAGCACGAGGAACGGGTCCTGGAGGACGAGCGCGAGGCGGACCTCAAGGTCGAGCGGGAGAGCGCCCGGATCGCCCCGCCCAAGGAGCCCGCGGTCCGCGCTCCCGCGCCGCCGGGAACCCCCTGGCTGCACGAGTCGGACCTGGTCGTCGGCCCGTCCCTGCTCCGGCTGTCCGAGCCGGTCGAGCCGGACGCCGACGTCACGCCCTCCGACGACGGCATCGGGTTGGACTACAACCGGCCGCCCCGGATCGCCCCGCACCTGGACGCGGAGAAGATCCGGCTGCCCTCGCCGCCGCTCGACCCGAACCGGCTGCCGTTCCCGCTGCTGGTGATGATCGCGCCACTGGTGATGGGTCTGGCCATGGTCGGGTTCTTCAAGTCGTACTTCTATCTGATCTTCTGCATCATGAGCCCGTTCATGGCGATCGCGAACTGGATCTCCGGCCGCCGCAGCAATCGGGTCAAGCATCAGCTCGACGGCGTGCAGTACCGACGCCGGTTGCGCGTCCTGCACGCGGACATCCACACCGCCGTGCGACGCGAGCGCATCGTCCGCAGCGACGTCGGCCCCGACCCGGCCGCGGTCGCGCTGATCGCGACCGGCCCGGGCAGCCGGTTGTGGGAGCGACGCCGACGCGACGCCGACCATCTGGTGTTGCGGATCGGCACGGTGGATCAGCCGTCGGTCAAGGAGGTCGAGGATCCGGCCCGGGACGAGCATCACCGCACCGCGAGCTGGACGTTGCCCGATACGCCCATCGGCGTCGAGATCCCCGACCACGGGGTGCTCGGCGTAGCCGGTCCGACCGAGCCGATCCAGGCGCTGGCCCGCTGGCTGGTGATCCAGGCCGCCGTCCTGCACAGTCCGCGCGACCTGCGCGTGGTGGTGCTGACCGATCCCGAGCGGGCCGCCGACTGGGCCTGGGTGCGCTGGTTGCCGCACCTGCGCCCGCAGTCGCGCTCGGCCGCGCCGGTCGTCCTGCTCGGCACCGACCCGGAGTCCACCGCCAACCGCATCTCCGAACTGGTCGCGCAGATCCAGGGCCGACAGCGCAGCATGGGCTCGTCGATGGGCCAGGCCATGTTCAGCGGTCCCGACATCCTGGTGATCGCCGACGGCGCCCGGCAGTTGCGCGAGGTGCCCGGCATGGTCCAGGTGCTCACCGAGGGCCCGCCGGCCCGGGTGTTCAGCGTCTGTCTGGACGAACGCGAGCGGCTGCTGCCGGAGGAGTGCACCGCCGTCGTGCTGGCCGCGGGTCGAAACCTGACCGTGCGCCAGACCGGGCTGCCCGACGTGGCGGACGTGCGGGCCGACCACGTGGACGCGGCGTGGTGCGAGCAACTGGCCCGTTCCCTGGCCCCGTTGCGCGACGTCAGCCCCGAGCACGACAGCGGCCTGCCGCAGACCGTCAAGCTGCTCGACCTGGTCGACGCCGAACCACCGAAGGCGGCCGATTTCCTGGCCCGTTGGGCCCGCCGACCGGCCTCGACCACCTTCACCCTGGGCGCCGGGTACGACGGGCCACTGCGCATCGACCTGGTCCGCGACGGCCCGCACGGCCTGATCGCGGGCACCACGGGATCGGGCAAATCCGAGCTGTTGCAGAGCTTCGTGGCCGCGCTCGCGGTGGCCAATCGCCCGGACGAGCTGACCTTCGTACTGGTCGACTACAAGGGCGGCAGCGCGTTCAGCGAGTGCGCCGAACTCCCGCACACCCTGGGCATGGTCACCGACCTGGACGAACACCTGGCCACCCGGGCGCTGGAGTCGCTGGCCGCGGAACTGCGGCGCCGCGAGCACCTGTTGGCCGACGTGGGCGCCAAGGACCACCCCGAGTACCGGGGCAAGCGCACCGCCGACCCGACCCTGGTGCCGTTGCCCCGACTGATCCTGGTGATCGACGAGTTCGCCACCCTGGTCCGCGAGGTGCCGGACTTCGTCACGGGGCTGATCAACATCGCCCAGCGCGGCCGTTCACTCGGCATCCACCTGGTACTGGCCACCCAGCGCCCGGCCGGCGTGGTCACCGGCGACATCCGCGCCAACACCAACCTGCGGATCGCGCTGCGGGTGACGGACGCGGGCGAGAGCCAGGACATCATCGACACCATGGAGGCCGTGCACATCTCGGCCGGCACCCCGGGCCGGGCGCTGATCCGCACCGGACCCAACGCCGCGGTGCCGTTCCAGGCCGCGTGGGTGGGCGCCGAGCGGCCGATCCCCGGCGGCCCCGAGACCGGCCCGACGCGTTCGGTGCGCGCCACCGAGCTGACCCTCAGCGGCCTGGGCCGCCCGGTGGCGCTGCCGGTGATCGACGAAGGCCCGGAGACCGCCGACGCACCCAACCCGACCGACCTGAACTCGCTGGTCCTGGCCCTGCGCGAGGCGGCCGAGACACTGCCCGACTACACCGCGCAGCCCAGCCCGTGGTTGCCGGCGCTGGCCGAACGGGTGCTCCTGGACGACCTGCCGACGGTGGAACGCGCCGACGTCGACCCGTCCGACACCTGCCCGGCGCCCATCCCCTACGCCCTGGAGGACATTCCGCAGCTCCAGCAGCAGCGGGTGACCACGATGGACCTGGCCACCTTCGGCCACCTGTACGTGATCGGCTCGCCGCGCTCGGGCCGCACCCAGGTACTGCGCACCCTCGCGGGTTCCGCGGCGCACTCCGCGAGTTGCGCCGACGTGCACCTGTACGGGATCGACGCGGGCGGCGGCGGGCTGGCCGCGCTGGAGACCCTGCCGCACTGCGGCGCGGTGGTCTCGCGGCACGACATGGAGCGGATGGGGCGCCTGTTGGGCCGCCTGGTCCGCGAGTTGACCGAGCGGCAGGAGCAGTGCAGCGCGCGCAACGCCGCCGGATTGGTGGAGTTGCGCCGGATGCTCCCGGCCGCCGAGCGGCCCGCGCACATCGTGGTCCTGCTGGACGGCTGGGACTCGCTGGTCGCGCTGCTCGACGACCACGACGGCGGCCGGCTCGTGGACGACATGATGCGCCTGCTGCGCGAGGGCGCGGCGGCCGGCATCCACATCGTGGCGACGTCCGAACGGGCGCTGCTGAGCGGGCGGTTGGCCGCGCACAACGACCACAAGTTGTTGCTGCGCCAGGCGGATCGCAGCGACTACCAGATCGCCGGCATGCCGATGCGCAAGGTGCCGGCGGTGATCGGGCCCGGGCGCGGCTGGCACGTGTTGTCCCAGACGGAGAGTCAGGTCGCGCTGCTCGCGCCCGATCCGAGCGGGCAGGAGCAGGCCGAGGCGCTGCGCCGGATCGGCACGGCGGCGGCCCTGCGGGACGCCGCGGTGCCGCCCGCCCGCATGCCGGTGCTGATCCCGACGCTGCCGCGGGTGGTCGAGTTCGCGGCCGCGTACGAGCGGGTGCCGGCCGAGTTGCGCCGCCCGATGTGGGGGCTGCTGGGCATCGGCGGCGACAGTGCGGAGCCGATCGGGGCGGACTTCGCCGCCAGGTCGGTGTTCTGCGTGATCGGGCCCGCCGGGACCGGGCGCAGCACCACCCTCGCGTCGTTGTCGGTGTCCTTGCTCGCGGGCGGCACTTCGCTGGTGGTACTGACCCCGCGCGAATCGCCGCTGCGTGGCCTCGGGCAACATCCGCAGGTGCGGCTGCTGACCGAGGAGAACCCCGCCGCCGAGGACGTCGAGCGCGCGTTGGCGGAGTTGTCCGGTCCGCGTGTGGTGGTGGTCGACGACGCCGAGCTGCTCGGGATGCCCGCCGCCGACCGGGTCCTGCGCGACCTGGCGGTCGCGGGCCGCGACCGAGGGCAGGGGCTGCTGTACGCGGGGTCCTACGACGCCCTCCAGGTGGCGATGGGCAGTTGGCTCACCGCGGCCCGGCGCGGCAGTCGCAGCGGCATCCTGCTCGCACCGAAGAACATGCAGGAGGGCGACATGATCGGCGTACGGCTGCCGACGAACGTGGTGCGCTCGGCGCCGCCCGGGATCGGCCGGGGCTGGACCGCCGGTCCCGGTGGTGCGCCGATGGCGGTGCAGGTGCCGCTGACGGTACTGCGGTCGGCCCCGTAGCCGGGCCGGCCTCCGCGTCGGGCACACGAGTTCGGGCCGCTTCCCCTCGGGGGGAGGCGGCCCGAATCGGTTCGGCGAGGGCTCAGTTCTTCTTCAGGTTCTTCGCCATCTCCACGTCCATCTCGTGCATCTGGGTGCGGATCTTGGCGAACATCTCGGAGAAGATCAGGATGCCGTCGACGGCGGCGGTCAGGCTGGTGTTGAACTTCGAGTAGGCCTCGCGCATGGCCGGGCTCGATTCCTTGAAGACCATGCCGTTGTCGAGCAGCCCGTTCACGTCGGAGAGCAGGGTGTTGATCATCGGCGTGATGGTCTCTTTGGCCGTGGTGAGCTTGCCGGCGACCTCGTCGATGCGGCCGAAGTCGAGTGCGATATCGGGCATGGTTCCTCCAGGGAAGATCGGCTCGTCGTGGGGGTACGACGAACGGGGGCTACGGGGGCTTGGGGGATGCGGGGGCGGGTCAGTCGCGGCGCGGGATGCGCCCGCCGCCACCGCCGCCGCCGGAGCCGGGCGGAACGGGCTTCTCCGGGGGCTTGGGTGTGGTGTCCACCCATTGGTGTTTGCCGTCGACGCGCACGTAGGTGTGCGTCTTCCCCTCGGAGTCGACCACCTTCTGGGTGCCGCCGCCGTCCGCGTTCAGGTGCGTCTCGGTGGTGGTCACGCTGCCGTCCGCCGCGGTGGAGACGGTGGTGTAGTTCAGTCGGCTCGAGTCGTAGGTGGTGACCGAGGTGTAGGTCTGGCCGTTGCTGACGACCTTGGTCTCCTCCTTGATCACGTTGCCGTCGGCGTCCAGGGTCAGATGGGTCTCGATCCGGCCGCCGTTGGGCGTGGTGATCACCTGATCCAGCGGCGGTTTGTCGCCGGGGTCGGTGGCCTTGCAGAACTCCGGGAGGTTGCCGTCCGGGCCGGGTGTGGCGCACTCGGACAGGTGGTCCTGCTTGTACTTCCAGGCGGCGACCTTGTTCCGCCACTCCGCCAGGCCCATCGTGGCGCCCATCACGCCCATGCCCTCGGTGATCTGCGCGTCGGCGTTGAAGTAGGCGTCGCCGACCTTGCCGAAGCAGTCGCCGAGTTTCTTCAGCAGGTCCTCGGCCCGGGTCATCGGGCCCGCGGACAGCCGGTACAGGCTGCGGAACGCGCCGGTCAGGGTCGGGTCGCCGAAGACCGCCTGGGCGTCCGTGTAACCGCCCTTGCCCAGGGTCGCGAAGTCGCTGGACTTGAGCGTGGGCGAGATCCGGCCGGCGAGGTCGTACAGGTCCTTCTTGGCCTCGCTCAACGTGCTGTAGTCCAGCGCGAAGTCGACCACGTCCGCTCCCGTCGGCCATCGCGGATCCACCGACCGGATCCGTCGCCGTGACCACGCCCGGGCCACTCGGTCGGTTCATCGCGAGGCCGATGAACCGACC
>NZ_JBHZAV010000226.1:0-13657 GCF_042754445.1 Embleya sp. NPDC059213 | reverse complement strand
TGGGCGGCGTGGGGCGCGCGGGGCGCCCCGCGGGCGGGGCGCGGGCCCCCGTCTTGGTCTGACCCGGCGCCAAACCGCGGGGGGGGGGGGGGATCGATGCCGATCCCGCGCCCCACTCGCCTTCTCGAACCGCTAGCCGGCCCCACGCTCCGTCAGCATCGACCGCATCAGGTCGATCTCCGAGCTCTGGCCCACCACCATCGTGTTGGCCAGGTCTCGGACCTGCTGGACCTGCGCGCGCGCGACGCCCTCGCGGGCCATCGCCACACCGGCCTCGTGGTGGGTGATCATGAGCTGGAGGAACATCACCTCGGCGTCCTTGCCGTGCAACGTCGCCAGCTTGTCCAACTGCGCCTGCGTGGCCATGCCCGGCATGAGCTGGGTGTCCGCGCCCGCCGACGGCGTGCCGTGCCCGGAGTGGCCCGGCATCGAACCCGGCGTCATCCACTGCATCACCGGCCGGGTCGAGCCGAGGGTCAGGCCCCACAGCTGGAGCCAGGACGCCATCCGGCCGATCTGCTCCTGCTGGGTCAGCGCGATGTCGTACGCGAGCTTGCGGGTCGCGTCGTCCTGGGTCAGATCGCGGACCATCATCGCCATCTGCACGGCCTGGGCGTGGTGCGTGCGCATGTCGCGCGCGAACCCGGCGTCGACGGAATCGTCGGCCGGCGGATTCGGCACCGCGGCCGGCGCCGGGCCGAGCGCGCGGGTGGGCGCGGTCGCCGCGGCCGGCTCGGCCGAGTCGTCGGACGAACAGGCCGCCAGCGCCGGTACCGCGAGCAGCCCGGTCGCCACGATCAGCGCGACGCGTGCGCGGGGCCTCACGAGGTGGGCTTCCCGACGCCGCCCGTGCACGGCGAACCGGGCTCCGGGGTCTGCTTGCCTTCCTTGTACTCCTTGATGAACTGGTCCAGCCGCGGGTCGCTCGCGTTGTCGAGCTTGAGCTGGAGGCCCCACGCCGAGGCGACGACCGGCTTGTCCAGGCCGTCGTACGGGCTGAGCATCATGTACGTCTTGCCCTTGACCTTGGACTTCAGGACTTCCAACTGGTCCGCGGGCAGATTCGACTGGTAGGTGATCCACACCGTGCCGTGCTCCAGCGAGTGCACGCCGTTGCGGTTCGGCACCGGGGAGTCGTAGATCCCGCAGTTCTGCCAGACCGGGTCGTGCTCGCCGCCGACCGGCGGGCTCTGCTTGTAGGTGACTTCCTTGGGCTTGGAGATGTGCCCCTGGGACGCCGTGTACGCGCTCACCCCGACTATGTCGCTCTTGACGCTGGGGTCGGGCTTGACGTCGGCGATGACGTTGTTGGCGCCGCCCGGCTTGTCGCCCTCGTCGTCGGACGACATGACCACGGCGGTCAGCCCCGCCACCAGGGCGAGGACCGCGAGGCCCGAGGCGGCGAAGATGATCGCCGAGCGGCGCTTGGCGGCCTTGCGCTCCTGCTCGCGCTGAGCGGCCACCCGCTCACGCGTCGCCGCCATTCGGGCGGATTTCTGCGCCTTGCTCTGCTTCTTCGAGGTGTTGGGGGACTGTTGCCCCATGGCTCCGCCTTATTCCGATTCCGGGATTCGTCTGTGGGCCGTGCGAGGGTGTGCCGCGCGGATCACGTACGACTGACGCAGAGCACCGTCAGATCGGAGGCGTCCTCGGCGGGCCTGGGCGCGAGTGCGATGCCGACGGCGTCCGGTTCGGCCAACCACGGCGGGAGCATCGAGCTGGGCGCGGGGGCGACCACCGGCGGCAGCGGTGGAACGGTGGCGGGCACGCACGCGTGCGAGCGGTCACCGCATCGCCCCGACCCGTCGCCCTTGTCGTCCGGCCCGCTGCTGTCCCGGTCCTGGTGCGCGGTGTGATGAAAGGGACACACCGTCGGGATCGTCGCGGTCGAGGGCACCGACTCGGCGTGGATCGGAAAGGCGCTGCCGAGCAGCGCGGCGCACGCCAGTACAGCCCCGGCCAACAGCCGGATCACCGGCCGCAGCGGGACTGCCAGCGAGGCCATCCGTTGCGTCACGGGCCCTATTCTCACCCGAACGAGTGACCCTGTGGGAAGTCGGGGCAGGATCTTTCGTCGTCGTGAGGGCAACGTGATGGCGACCCGGCGGCGACACGGCCGTACGCGAGTCCGCCTCGACCCCCGAGCCGCACCCGCCGGGCCCGGGCCGGGTGCCGGCCGGGACCGGGGCAAACCGAGGCGAGGTTCCCGCCGGCGGCTCGATAGCATCGGTGTGCGAGCGATGCACCCAGCGCCGCCCAGCACCCACCAGCCACATGTCAGGAGACGAACGGTGTCCCAAGCCCGAGTGACCATCAGCCGCGACCCGGACCGGGACGAGCGGGTGGTGACCACGGGCACTACGGCTGCCGAGCTCTTCGAAGGCGACCGCTCGGTGGTCGCCGCGCGCGTGGCCGGCCGGCTCGTGGACCTGGCGTACGTCGTGCTCGACGGCGACGAGATCGAGCCGGTCGAGATCGGCTCCCCGGACGGCCTGAACATCCTGCGCCACTCCGCCGCGCACGTGCTGGCGCAGGCGGTCCAGGAGCTGTTCCCCGAGGCCAAGCTGGGCATCGGCCCGCCGATCAAGGACGGCTTCTACTACGACTTCGACGTCGAGACGCCGTTCCACCCCGACGATCTCAAGCGCATCGAGAAGAAGATGCAGGAGATCATCAAGCAGGGTCAGCGCTTCGCCCGCCGGGTCACCACCGACGAGGAGGCGTGCGCCGAGCTGGCCGACGAGCCGTACAAGCTGGAGCTGATCGGCCTCAAGGGCGCCGCCGCCGAGGCCGCCGAGGGCGCTTCCGCCGAGGTCGGCGCCGGTGAGCTGACCATCTACGACAACCTGAACGCGAAGACCGGCGAGCTGTGCTGGAAGGACCTCTGCCGAGGCCCGCACCTGCCCACCACCCGCAACATTCCCGCGTTCAAGCTGATGCGCTCGGCCGCCGCCTACTGGCGCGGCAGCGAGAAGAACAAGCAGCTCCAGCGCATCTACGGCACCGCGTGGCCGAGCAAGGACGAGCTCAAGGCGTACACGACCTTCCTGGAGGAGGCCGAGAAGCGCGACCACCGCAAGCTCGGCGCCGAGCTGGACCTGTTCTCCATCCCGGAGGAGATCGGCTCGGGCCTGGCCGTCTTCCACCCCAAGGGCGGCATCATCCGCCGCACCATGGAGGACTACTCGCGGCGTCGGCACGAGGAGGCCGGCTACGAGTTCGTCTACACGCCGCACGCCACCAAGGGCAAGCTCTTCGAGGTCTCCGGCCACCTGGACTGGTACGCCGACGGCATGTACCCGCCGATGGAGCTGGACGAGGGCCAGAGCTACTACCTCAAGCCGATGAACTGCCCGATGCACAACCTGATCTACCGGGCCCGGGGGCGCTCGTACCGGGAGTTCCCGCTGCGCCTGTTCGAGTTCGGCACGGTCTACCGCTACGAGAAGTCCGGCGTGGTGCACGGCCTCACCCGCGCCCGCGGCTTCACCCAGGACGACGCGCACATCTACTGCACGCGCGAGCAGATGTCGGGCGAGTTGGACTCGCTGCTGACCTTCGTGCTGAACCTGCTGCGCGACTACGGGCTCGACGACTTCTACCTGGAGCTGTCCACCAGGAACCCGGAGAAGTCGATCGGCACCGAGGAGAACTGGACCGAGGCCACCGAAACGCTGCGCCAGGCCGCGCAGAAGCAGGGCCTGGAGCTCGTCGACGACCCGGGCGGCGCCGCGTTCTACGGCCCGAAGATCTCGGTCCAGGCCAAGGACGCGATCGGGCGCACCTGGCAGATGTCGACCATCCAGGTCGACTTCAACCTGCCGGAGCGCTTCGACCTGGAGTACACCGCCTCCGACGGCTCCCGGCAGCAGCCGGTGATGATCCACCGTGCGCTGTTCGGCTCGATCGAGCGCTTCTTCGCGGTCCTGCTGGAGCATTACGCGGGCAAGATGCCGCCGTGGCTCGCGCCGGTCCAGGTGGTCGGCATCCCGATCACCGAGGAGCACGTCCCGTACCTGCACGAGGTCGCGGCCAAGCTCAAGTCGCACGGCATCCGGGTCGAGATCGACGACTCGGCGGACCGCATGCAGAAGAAGATCCGCAACGCCAACAAGTTCAAGATCCCGTACATGCTGCTCGCGGGCGACGAGGACGTACAGGCCGGCGCGGTCAGCTTCCGCTACCGCAACGGCGAGCAGAACAACGGCGTCGCGGTCGACGACGCGGTGGCCGAGATCGTCAAGGCCGTCCAGGACCGCATCCAGATCTGACGCGGTGTCACCGGCCGTGGCCCGGGGCCGCGCGACAGCGCGGTCACCGGGGCGCGGCCCGCTCCGACCCACGGCATATGCTTCCTGGCATGACGAGCGAGCCCGAGATGCAGGACGGGGTTGGGGGGCCGGATGCCTTCGGCAGGCTGTGGACTCCCCATCGGATGGCGTACATCAAGGGCGAGAACAAGCCGTCGGGGCCGACGCCCGACGACGGGTGCCCGTTCTGCCGGATTCCCTCGCTGAGCGATGTCGAGGGGCTCGTCGTCGCGCGGGGTGAGCAGGTCTACGCGGTGCTGAATCTGTACCCGTACAACGGTGGTCACCTGATGGTGGTGCCCTACCGGCACGTCGCGGACTACACCGACCTGGACGACGCGGAGACGATCGAGCTCGCCCGGTTCACCAAGCTCGCGATGGTCACCCTGCGCAAGGTTTCGGGCGCGCAGGGATTCAACATCGGGATGAACCAGGGGCATGTCGCCGGGGCGGGGATCGCCGCGCACCTGCACCAGCATCTGGTGCCGCGCTGGGGCGGCGACACCAACTTCATGCCCGTGGTCGGTCACACCAAGGTGCTGCCGCAACTGCTCGCGGAGACCCGCGAGATGTTGGCCTCCGCGTGGCCGGTCGACTGACCGGGTCGGCCGGCGTTCGAGGCGCGCGTACTCGCCGCGAGCGAGGCGGGCGCGCTCGGAGCCGGTGGGTGGAGTCGGTGCGATGGCAGGATCCAAGCGGCAGTTGTCAAGGAGAAGAGCTTTGAGCGCACGACCGGTTCTCGTGTACGACGGCGACTGCGGGTTCTGCACCCGGTCGGTGGAGTTCGCGCAGAAACACATCCCGTTCGACGCCGACGTGGTGGCCTGGCAGTTCGCCGAACTCGAGGAACTCGGCGTCGAGCAGCACCGCGCCGAGCACGAGGTGTTGTGGGTGACGCCCGTCGGCACCGTGTACGGCGGACACCACGCGGTGGCCAAGCTGCTGATGAACGCCGGCGGCCCGTGGGCCCTGGCCGGTGCCGCGCTGCGGGTGCAGCCGGTCAGCATCGCCGCACACGGCGTGTACCGCCTGGTCGCGGACAACCGTGACCGGATGCCCGGCGGGACACCGGCGTGCGCGATGCCGGCGCACCTGCGGCCGGACACCGTCAACGCTGCGGGGTGACCCGCCGGGCGGCCCTCGCGGTGGCCGCGTGCTCGCTCGCCGCGTATCTCCTCCTGGGCACCTTCGGTTCCTCGGACATGTGGTGGCTGGGCGATCTGAAGGTGTATCGCCAGGGCGGCGTGGACGTGCTCGCCGGGCACGGTGACCTGTACACGATCCGGCCCGGGCGGCTGCCGTTCACCTACACGCCGTGGGCCGGGCTGACCTTCACGCCGTTGGCCTGGCTGCCGTGGGGTGTGGTCGAGGTGGTCGGGGTGGCGGGCAATCTGGCCTTGCTCGGTACGGCGACCTGGCTCGCCTGGGGGATCCTCGGGCTGCGCGGCGAGGCCCGGGTGCGGGCGACCGCGCTGAGCGCCGCCGCGCTGTTGTGGACCGAGCCGGTCCAGGAGAACCTGCGCTTCGGGCAGATCAACCTGCTGCTGCTGGTCCTGGTGCTGGCCGACTTCGCCCGCCCGCGCGGCGCCCGCCTCACCGGGGTCGGGGTCGGCCTGGCGGCCGGGCTCAAACTCACCCCGGCGATCTTCATCCCCTATCTGCTGCTCACCGGACGCGTGCGCGAGGGGTTGACCGCGCTGGGCGTGTTCGTCGGCACGGTGGTGGCGGCGTTCGCGGTGCTGCCGAGCGAATGCGCGGACTACTGGGGCGGGTTGTTCCTGGACGACACCCGGATAGGGCTGGCCCAGTTCCCCGGCAATCAGTCCGTGCACGGCGCGGTGACCCGGCAGTTCGGCGCGCAGTCGCCGCCCGGGTGGTTGTGGCCGCTGCTCGCGGTCCTTATCGCGGCGCCGGCCCTGACGCTCGCCGTCGTGGCGGCGCGGCGCGGGGCGGCGTTGGCCGGGATGGGGTTCTGCGCGCTGACCGCGCTGTTGGTGTCGCCGATCTCCTGGACGCACCACTGGGTGTGGGCGCTGCCGTTGGTGATCGTGCTCGCGGATCGGGTCCGGCGCATTCGGTCGCCGGTCGCGTGGGTCACCCTGGTGGCGGTGTTCGCGGTCGCTGCGGCCTATCCGATGGAGCGTGCCCGGGTGTCCGGGGTGTTGCCGAGCGGGATCGTGTGGACGGTGCCGTTCGGCGACGGCGGCGAGTTGGACCTCCACGGTTGGCAACTGGTCGTGGGCAACGCGTATGTGCTGGTCGCGGTGCTCGGGTTGATCACGGCGGCGTGGGCGCTGTACGCCGATCGCCGACATTTCACCCGTTCGACCGGTTTGGCCCCGACCGCCGAGCCCGATCCGGATCCCGCTTCGTAGACTCGTCGTACTTTCAGGTGATCCGTCCCATCCGCCCCGGCGGACCCGCGCGGATCGTACGACGAGGTGGGCGCGATGCGGGTGACGGGGCGAGGAGCGGGCGGGGGTCCGACGACGGTTCGAACGATGATCCGATCATGCCTAGACTGAGCCGAACGGGGATCGGCCCGGCCGCGCGAAAGGCGGCGAGGGGCACGGGGGCGGAGACGGCGCGGATGAGTGACAAGGCCCGACCCCCCGGCATCGGCCGCAGTGCCCGCCGAACCCCCCACGAGCCGACCGGCGGCCCCGCACGGCGGACCCGCTCACTCGGCAGGTTCCGCCCGATCGGCATCGCCGTGGTCGGCCTGCTCATCACGCTCGGCATCATCGCCACCGTGGGCGGCGCGGCGCCCCCACCACGCACCACACGACCGCTGCTCCTCGGCGGCGTCATATCCGGCCCCGAGGGCCCCCTGGCACTGCCCACCGACGCGCCCGCGACCCCGCCCACCGACGCCGAGCGGGCCTGGCTCGCCGAGGGCACCGTGCCGGGCACGACCCCGCGCCACCGGGCGATGGCCGAGCGCGCGCTGCTGGACATGCGCGTGCTGACCCAGGCCGACGGGTCGGTGGCGGCGGCCTGGTTCGGGATCTGGAAGTACGTCTGGCCGCGCGACGCGGCCTGGGTCGCGGCGGCGTTCACCGCCACCGGACACCACCGGGAGGCCCTCGCGGTGCTGCGCCGACTGGCCGCGTTGCAACGCCCCGACGGCACCTGGGAGGCGCGCTACCGGCTGGACGGCGGGCCGGTCGGCGACGGTCGGGCGGCCCAGTTGGACGGCAACGGATGGGTGCCGTGGGCGATCTGGTTCTGGTACGTCCACCAGGACGCCAAGGCCCCGGAGACCGCGGCGGCCCTGCGGGAACTGTGGCCGACGGTGCGCGCGGCCGGTGACGCGGCGGCCGGCCGGCTGCGCCCGAACGGGTTGCCGCCTCGGGGCTCGGACTACTGGGAAACCCGCACCGACCAGGTCACCCTGGGCACCGCCGCACCCCTGTCGGCCGGCCTGCGCGCCGCCGCCGACCTGGCCCGCCGCACCGGGGACGAGCCCGCCGCGGGGCGCTGGGCGGGCGCCTCGGCCCGCCTCGACCGCGGCATCCGGGAGGCGTTCGGGCCGCACGACTACCCGCGCACGGCCTCGGCCAAGGGCGGCGCGGACACCGCGGTGACCTGGCTGGGCCCGCCGTTCGCTCGCGCGGACGCCGGTGTCGCGAGCGCGGTGCGCCGATCCGCGGAGCTGCTCACCCTGCCCAACGGAGGCATCCTGCCGGGCGAACACTGGGCCGGCGACCCCACCGCGGCCTGGACCCCGGAAACCGCCTCCTTCGCACTGTTCAGCGCGGCGAGCGGCGACCGGGCCGGCGCGGAGCACCGGCTCGACTGGCTCGCCGACCACCGGACGGCGTTCGGCTCGCTGCCCGAGAAGGTCGACAAGAACGGCAAGCCGGCCTCGGTGGCCCCGCTGGCCTGGACCTCGGCGACCGTCCTGCTCGCCCTGACGGCCCTGGACGGTCCCCTCCCGATTCCCTGACGCCGCGCGGCGGGGGATCGGGGTACCCGGGCCGGGGCGCGTCACGGACGTCGACCCCGGACCGGTGTCACCCGATGTGCCTTCGGGTCAGGCGTCCGCGTCGCTGGTGACCTTCGCGGCGAGTTGCGGGGGCATCGGGTCGTGGCGGCAGTAGGTGCGGGCGAACTGGCCGGTGCCGTGGCTGATCGAGCGCAGGTCGATCGCGTAGCGGCTGATCTCGATCTCCGGGACCTCGGCGCGGATCAGGGTGCGGCCCGAGCCGATCGGCTCGGTACCCACCACCCGGCCGCGGCGCGAGCTCAGGTCGCTCAGCACACCGCCGACGTACTCGTCGGAGACGGTGACCCGTACCTCCGAGACCGGTTCCAGCAGGTGGATCCGGGTGCTCGCGGCGGCCTCGCGCAGCGCCAGCGAGCCCGCCATCTGGAAGGCCATGTCGGACGAGTCGACCGAGTGGGCCTTGCCGTCGGTCAGCGTCACACGCAGGTCGACCATCGGATAGCCGGCCGCGACGCCCTTCTCCATCTGGGCCCGGACGCCCTTCTCCACCGACGGGATGAAGTTGCGCGGCACCGAACCGCCGAACACCTTGTCGACGAACTCGAACCCGGATCCGCCCGGCAGCGGTTCGACGTCGATCTCGCAGATCGCGAACTGGCCGTGCCCGCCGGACTGTTTCACGTGTCGGCCGCGCCCGCTGGCCTTCTCCGCGAACGTCTCGCGCAGCGACACCTTGTGCGCCACCGCGTCCACCGCGACGCCGTAGCGACTGCGCAGCCGGTCCAGGAGCACTTCGACATGTGCCTCGCCCATGCACCACAACACCAACTGGTGGGTGTCGATGTTGTGTTCCAGGCGCAGCGTCGGATCCTCGGCGACCAGCCGGGCCAGCGACTGGGAAAGTTTGTCCTCGTCCGCCTTGCTGTGCGCGCGGATGGCCACCGGCAGCAGCGGGTCGGGCATCATCCACGGCTCCATCAGCAGCGGATCGTCCTTGTCCGAGATGGTGTCGCCGGTCTCGGCTCGGGTCAGCTTGGCGACCGCGACGATGTCGCCGGCGATGCCGCGGTTGAGCGAGCGCTGGTGTTTGCCCAGCGGGATCGACATCGCGCCGATGCGCTCGTCCAGGTCGTGGTCCTCGTGTCCGCGATCGGCCATCCCGTGCCCGGAGACGTGCACCGTCATGTCCGGGCGCAGCGTGCCGGAGAAGACCCGCACCAGCGAGATCCGGCCCACGTACGGGTCGGATGTCGTCTTGACCACCTCGGCCGCGAGCGGCCCCTCGGGGTCGCAGGTCAGCGGGTCGCGGGGCTTCCCGTCGGGGGTGGTGACCGGCAACACCTCGTGCTCGGGCGGCGCCGGACAGGCCCGGACGATGCCCTCCAGGAGTTCGATGGTGCCCAGCCCGTCGGGCGCGACCGCGAGCACCGGGTAGAACGAACCTCGGGCGACCGCGGTCTCCAGGTCGGCGATCAGCGTGTCGACGTCGATCGGCTCGCCGGAGAGGTAGCGGTCCATCAGGGACTCGTCCTCGCTCTCCGCGATGATGCCCTCGATCAGCCGATTGCGGGCGTCCTCGATCAGCGGCAGGTGCTCGGGGTCGGGGTCCAGCGTCCGACGAGTGCCCGAGGAGTAGTCGTAGACCCGCTGGGTGAGCAGGCCCATCAGACCCGCGACGCTCTCGTCCTCGCCGTGCAGCGGCAGGTAGAGCGGCAACACGGTGTCCGAGTCGGGGTCGCCGAACACCCGCTGGCAGATCAGCACCATCTCGTCGAAGTCGGCGCGCGCCTGGTCGAGCTTGGTGATCACGATCGCGCGGGGCATGCCGACCGAGGCGCACTCGTCCCAGAGCATCCGGGTCGAGCCGTCCACGCCGTCCGCGGCCGAGACCACGAACAGCGCGGCGTCCGCGGCGCGCAGGCCCGCCCGCAGGTCGCCGACGAAGTCCGCGTAGCCGGGGGTGTCGAGCAGGTTGATCTTCACGCCGTCGAATTCGACGGGGGACAGGGACAGCGCCACCGAGCGGTGCTGGCGGTGTTCGATGTCCTCGAAGTCGGACACGGTCGTCCCGTCCTCGACGCGACCGGCCCGGGGAATCGTCCCGGTCGCCACGAGCAGGGACTCCACCAATGTCGTCTTGCCCGCCCCCGTGTGGCCCACCAGCACCACGTTGCGCACCGAGTCCGGGCTCGCCGGCGCGGTTACCCTGCCGACGGTTCCGGCGTTTGCTCCGGATTTATCCGCCATGTGCCACCTCCTGGTTGTCCATCCGATGTGGTCGTCGTCGACGTCCCCGGGACGCGCAGGTGCAAGTCGGTCGTCGGTACGCCAACGTCCGCAAATCGATTCCTGAACGGCAGCATTGCCCCGACGTCCGACCGAGTACAAGTGTCCTCGCCGTACGTGATGTTCTCCAACGCGGCACGCCCGGGCGACGGGGGGCTCGGGAGGCACGACCGCGTCAGTACGATGGGCGCACCAGGCGGGTCGAGTCCACCGGATCCCCCGCCGCCCCGGCAATCCTTCGGGAAGGCGATGCTCAACAAATACGCTCGTGCCTTCTTCACGCGTGTGCTCACCCCGTTCGCGAGCTTTCTGCTGCGTCACAACGTGAGTCCGGACACGGTGACGCTGATCGGCACCCTCGGGGTGGTCGTCGCGGCGCTGGTGTTCTTCCCGATCGGCTGGTTCCTCACCGGCACGCTCGTCATCACCGCGTTCATCTTCTCCGACCTGGTCGACGGCAACATGGCGCGCCAGTTGGGCCGCTCGACCAAATGGGGGGCCTTCCTCGACTCCACGCTGGACCGGGTCGCGGACGCCGCGATCTTCGGCGCGCTGGCGATCTGGTTCGCCGGCGACGGCGACAACCTGCGCATGTGCATCCTGGCGATCTTCTGCCTCGGGTCCGGCCAGGTCGTGTCGTACTCCAAGGCCAGGGCCGAGAGCCTGGGTCTGGCCTGCGACGTCTCCGGACTGATCGAGCGGGCCGAGCGACTGGTCATCTCGCTGGTGGCCACCGGTCTCGACGGAATGGGTGTGCCGTACATCCAGGAGGCCGCACTGTGGTTCATCGCGGTGGGCAGCCTGATCACGGTCTTCCAGCGGATGATCGCGATCCATCGCTCGGCATCCGCGATCGACAACGCGGTGTCCGGAGGTGACAAGCCGTGACCGACGTCGGGCAGCGGCTGGCCGACACCGGGTACGCCCTGGGCTGGTCGGTGGTCAAGCGGCTGCCCGAGCCGGTCGCCACGGCCGCCTTCCGCCGGATCGCCGACCTGGTCTGGCGACGACGCGGCGGCGGCGTGCTCCAGTTGGAGGCCAATCTGCGTCGGGTCGTGGGGCCCGATGCCACGCCCGAGCAACTTCGCGCGCTCTCCCGCGAGGGCATGCGCTCCTACCTGCGCTACTACCAGGAGGCGTTCCGGCTGCCGGTGTGGGACCGCGAGACGGTGCTGGCCCGGATGGAGTGCGACCTGACGCTGTTGGACAAGTGCAGCGCCCGCGGCAAGGGGGTGATCTTCGCGCTGCCGCATATGGGCAACTGGGACCACGCCGGCGCCTGGATCACGCTCAAGGGCTATCCGTTCACCACGGTCGCCGAACGACTGAAGCCGGAATCCCTGTACCGGCGCTTCCTGGACTATCGCGAGTCGCTGGGCATGGAGGTGCTGCCGCTCACCGGCGGCGACGGCAACACGTTCGGCACGTTGGCGCGGCGGCTGCGCGCGGGTCGGTTGTTGTGCCTGCTCTCCGACCGCGACCTGACCACCGCCGGCGTGCCGGTGACCTTCTTCGGCGAGCAGACCCGGATGGCCGCAGGGCCGGCCGCGCTGGCCCTGCAGACCGGCGCGGCGCTGATTCCGGTCACCCTCCCGTGGGACGGCAAGGTCATCCGGGGCACGCTGCACCCCGAGGTCGTGGTGCCCGCCGAGGGCACCCGCCGGGAGAAGATCGCGGTGATGACCCAGCAGGTCGCGGACGCCTACGCCCGGGGGATCGCGCGCGACCCGCAGGACTGGCACATGCTTCAGCCGCTGTGGCTCGACGACCTGGACCGACGCCGGCTCGCCCGGATCGGGGAGGCCAAGTGAGAATCGGCGTCGTGTGCCCCTACTCGTGGGACGTGCCGGGCGGTGTGCAGTACCACGTGCGGGATCTCGCGGCGAACCTGATCGCGCGCGGGCACGAGGTGTCGGTGCTGGCGCCGGCGGACGACGACACCCCGCTGCCGGACTACGTGGTGCCGGCCGGGCGAGCGGTACCGGTGCGCTACAACGGCTCGGTGGCCCGGCTCAACTTCGGCTTCCTGTCCGCCGCGCGGGTGCGGCGGTGGATCCACGACGGGCACTTCGACGTGCTGCACATCCACGAACCGGCCACGCCCAGCCTGTCGTTGCTCGCCTGCTGGGCGGCCTCCGGCCCGGTGGTGGCCACCTTCCACACCTCCAACCCCCGCTCGCGGGCGATGATCGCGGCCTACCCGATCCTGCAACCCGCGTTGGAGAAGATCAGCGCCCGGATCGCGGTCAGCGAGTACGCGCGCCGCACCCTGGTCGAACACCTCGGCGGCGACGCGGTGGTCATCCCCAACGGCGTGGATGTCGGCTTCTTCGCCGACGCACCCGTGGAGCCCACGTGGCAGGGCACACCCGAGGCGCCGACCATCGGCTTCATCGGGCGGATCGACGAATCGCGCAAGGGACTGCCCACGCTGATCGAGGCGTTCCCGCGGATCGTCGAGGCGTTCCCGGGCGTACGGCTGCTGGTGGCCGGGCGAGGGGACGCCGAACAGGCGGTGGAGGACCTGCCGGAGGCGTTGCGCGGACAGGTCACCTTCCTGGGCATGGTCAGCGACCTGGACAAGGCGCGGTTGTTGCGCAGCGTGGACGTCTACGTGGCGCCCAACACCGGTGGCGAGAGCTTCGGGATCATCCTGGTCGAGGCGATGTCGGCGTCGGCGCCGGTGCTGGCCAGTGACCTGGACGCGTTTCGTCAGGTGCTGGACGGGGGGCGGGCGGGGGAGTTGTTCGCGGTGGAGGACGCCTCGGCGCTTGCCGCTGCCGCGGTGGGGTTGCTTCGGGATCCCGAGCGGCGGGAGATGTTGCGGGAGGTCGGGCGCAAGCATGTGCAGCGGTACGACTGGGGGACGGTCGGGACGGACATCCTGGGCGTGTACGAGACGGTCACGGCGGGGGCGCCGGCGGCGTAGCGGGGGTGGCCTCAAGCGCCGGCCGGGCTGGGTTGGTCGGGTTGGGTTGGCCTCAAGCGCCGGCCGGGCTGGGTTGGTCGGGCTGGGTTGGCCTCAAACGCCGGCCGGGCTGGATTGGTCGGGTTGCGTTGGCCTCAAACGCCGGCCGGGCTGGGTTGGTCGGGTTGGGTTGGCCTCAAACGC
>NZ_JBHZAV010000225.1:0-13679 GCF_042754445.1 Embleya sp. NPDC059213 | reverse complement strand
GTGCGAGGCCCTCCAGTGCCTCCTCTGCGACGCCTCCGTCGGCGGCGAACGGTGTGACGAGCGGTACGTGAACCCCGTGCAGGGGTGGAAGCCGATGCATGCCCATCAGCGTGACCCGCACCTTTCGTTCAGGTCCAGTTCACATTGATAAATCCGAGCGTAAGCTGAGCTGATGCTCGATGTCCGTCGCCTGCGCCTGCTGCGCGAACTCTCGCTGCGCGGCACGATCGCCGCCGTCGCCGAGGCGCTCGCCTTCACCCCGTCCGCCGTCTCCCAGCAACTGGCCACCCTCGAACGCGAGGCGGGCGTGCCCCTGCTGGAGCGCACGGGCCGGCGGGTCACCCTCACCCCCGCCGGCCGCAACCTGGTCCGGCACGCCGAGGCCGTCCTGGCCCACCTGGAGCAGGCGGCGGCCGAACTGGCCGACACACGCCGCGGCCTGGCGGGCCCGCTGCGGATCGGCACCTTCCCCACCGCGACCCGAACCATCGTCCCGACGGTGCTGGCCGATCTCGGCGAGCGGCACCCGGGCCTGGAGCCGATGGTGCTGGAGATCGATCCGGCCGGCGTCGCGGACGCGCTGCGCGCGGGCGAGCTGGATGTGGCGCTGATCCACGAGTACGACTTCGTCCCGCCGACGGACGAACCGGGCCTGGCCGTGCGGCCGTTGTGCGTCGAGGCGATGTATCTCGCCTCGACGGCACCGGCGCCGCCGCCCGGGGCGGTCGCGTCGGTGCCGGCACACTGGCGCGACTCGCCCTGGATCACCGCGACTTCGGGCACGATGTGCCACGCGATGACGATCCGGGCCTGTCAGGCCGCCGGGTTCACCCCGCGGGTACACCACCAGGTGGACGACTTCGCCACCGTGCTGACCCTGGTCGCGGCCGGCCGGGGCGTCGCCATCGTCCCGCAACTCGGGATCACCGACCCGCCGCCCGAGGTGCACCTGACCCGCCTGCCGATCCGGCGCCGCACCCGAATCGCCTTCCGCGACGGCGCCGCGGCCCACCCCGCGGTGGTCGCGGCCGTCGAAGCCCTGCGCACAGCCGTACCCGGCACGCTCGCCCGGGCATCGTGGCCCGCGCCCGACGAGCCGCACCCACGCGCGTGAACCTGCCCGAGCGAACGCGTGTCGCGAGCGGGGACACGGCGGGCGCGGGCGACCCTGTGACCCACCGGCCGCACCGGGCGGCGATCGCGAGGAGGTCGAGGCCATGCTCGTTCTCGGGCATTCGCAGGTCGAGGCGCTGCTCGAACTCGACGCGTTGATCGACGCCCTGGCCCCGGCGATGGCGGACCTGAGTGCGGGTCGCGCCTCGGCACCGGACCGGGTCGCCGCGCTGGTACCCGAACGGGACGCGTTCCTGGCGGCCATGCCGGGTCGGGTGCCCTCCGCCGGAGTGCTGATGAGCAAGCTGGTCTCCCTCTTCCCACACAACGCGGGCACCGCGCTGCCCACCCATCAGGCCCTGATCGTGGTGTTCGACCCGGCCACCGGGGAGCCCGCGGCGCTGCTGGACGGCACGGCGGTCACCGCGTGGCGGACCGGCGCCTGTTCGGCGTTGTCGGCACGGCTGTTGGCCCGCGAGGACGCGACGGTGCTCGCGATCGTGGGCACCGGGGTGCAGGCCCGCTCGCACGCTCTCGCGATGTGCCGGGTCCGCCCGATCCGGCAGATCCGGGTGGCCGGCCGCGATCCGGCCAAGGCGGCGGCGTTGGCCGGCGAACTGTCGTCGCTGCTGGACGCCGAGGTACGACCCGCAGCCGACTACGCCGACGCGATCGCCGGTGCCGACATCGTGGCGGCGGCCACCCACTGCCTCGAACCCGTGGTGCGCCGCGCGTGGTTGGCGCCCGGCACGCATGTCACCTCGGTCGGCTTCAACCCGGCCGGCCGCGAACTCGACGACGCCACCATCGCCGACGCGCTGGTGTGTGTCGAGTCGCGACAGGCCGCGTTGGCGCCGTTTCCCACCGGCAGCAACGACCTGCTGACGCCGATCCGGGACGGCGTGATCACCGCCGGGCACGTGCATGCCGAACTGGGCGAACTCGTCGCCGGCACCCGCCCAGGACGCACCTCGCCGGAACAGCTCACCGTGTACAAGTCGGTCGGCGTCGCGGTGCAGGACGCGGTGGCCGCCGCGCTGGTGGTCGACGCCGCCCGCCAACGGGCGATCGGCGTCGAAATCGCCATGGCGTAGCGGCCCGACGGCCCGGCGCCGCGACCGCGGGACGCGCCGAGGTGCGCGGACCCGGCGGGTGTGTGGCACGCTCCGTTCGAGCGCGTCGAAACGATCACCGAACCGTCGGGGGTCGCGCGTGGGACCGAGTTGTGGGGCATGCCATGAATGACGGTACGCGGACCATCCGTTGGGGAATCCTGGCCACCGGCGGCATCGCCGCCGAGTTCACCAAGGCGCTGCAGAGCCTGCCGAACACGGAGGTCGTCGCGGTTGGTTCGCGCAGCCTGGAGAGCGCGAAGGCGTTCGCCGAGCGGTTCGGCATACCCCGCGCCCACGGCAGTTGGGCCGAACTCGCCGCGGACGACGACGTCGACGTCGTCTACGTGGCCACCCCGCACGCGGCGCACCGGGTCGCGGCCGGGCTGTGTCTGGAGGCGGGCCGGGCGGTGTTGTGCGAGAAGGCGTTCACCCTCGACGCGCGCGAGGCCCTGGAACTGGTGGAACTGGCCCGGCAGCGCGGGCTGTTCCTGATGGAGGCGATGTGGACGTACTGTCACCCGCTGATCCGCCGGCTGCGCGAGCTGATCGCCGCCGGCGAGATCGGCGAGATCCGGAGCGTCTCGGCGGCGTTCGGCTTCGCCGGGGAGTTCCCGCCCGAGCATCGGTTGCGCGACCCCGCGCAGGGTGGCGGTGCGCTGCTCGACCTGGGCGTCTATCCGGTGTCCCTCGCCCAGTTGTTGCTCGGTGAGCCCGACGCGATCCGGGCCTGGGCGCATCTGACCCCCGAGGGCGTGGACGACAACACCGGGATCGTGCTGGGCTGGCACAACGGCGCCGTGGCCACCCTGGGTTGCACGTTCACCGCGCACACCGACGCCCCCGCGACGATTACCGGCAGCAGGGGCCGGATCGAATTCGCCGAGGGCTTCTTCTACCCCGACCGCTTCGTCGTCCACCGGCCGGGCCGGGAGCCGCGGACGGTCCTGCTCGCCGAGGTCACCGCCGATCCCGAACGCGGCACCATGCGGCACGAGGCCGCCGAGGTGAACCGCTGTCTGCGCGTCGGCGAGACCGAGTCGCCGCTGGTCCCGCTCGCCGGCACCCTCGCGGTGATGCGCACCCTGGACACCGTCCGCGAACAGATCGGCGTCCGCTACCCGAGCGTGCGCTGAATCAGCCCACCCGGCCGGCGCGGCCGGCCACCCGTACAGCCACCGGTGTGTCACGCGGCGCAGCCGGCCCCATGCCCTTCCCACGCAGTTCGCGGCAAGTTAAGGCGTCCGTCGCCGATATGCCGGAACCTTTTGCGCAGGAGGGTGTGCGTTGCCCGACCCCCTGAGACAAAGGACTGGTCACCTTGCGAACGCATTGGCGTGGAAGAGTCCGACTCGTCGCCGTCGCCCTGTCCGTGACGGCCTTCGGGTTGTCCGGCTCACCGGCATCCGCACAGGCCCCGACGCAGGAGTCGGCGGCCCAGGCAGCACCCACGGTGCGCATCAACGAGGTCGAGTCGAACGGCGGTTCGCCCGGCGACTGGGTCGAGGTGGTCAACACCGGTACCACGGCGGTCGACCTGTCCGGCTGGGTCGTCAAGGACAACGACAACTCGCACTCGTACACCGTCGCCGCCGGCACCTCGCTGGCGGCGGGCGGGCATCTGGCGCTGGACGTCGACTCCTCGTTCGGGTTGGGCAGTTCCGACTCGGCCCGGCTGTTCCGGGCCGGCGGCTCCACGCTGGTGGACTCCTACTCGTGGACCGCGCACGCGAGCACCACGTACGGCCGCTGCGCGGACGGCACCGGCGCGTTCACCACGACCACCGCACCGACCAAGGGCGCGGCGAACGCGTGCGGGCAGTCGTCCGGGAGCACTTGGCCCGGCGGCTCCGGCGTCACCGTCGCCGACGCCTCGAACGTGTTCGGCGAGAACCTCAGCGGTCTGTCCTTCCAGAGCCCCGGCGTGTTGTGGGCGGTGCGCAACGGCCCGAGCCGGCTCTACCGGCTGGTGCCCAACGGCGCGACGTGGCGCCCGGATCCGTCCGGTGGTTGGGCTTCGGGCAAGGCGTTGAACTACGCCAACGGCTCCGGCGACCCGGACGCGGAGGGCGTGAGCTTCAGCCCCGACGGGCTGTACGTGGCGACCGAACGCGACAACGACAACGACGGTGTCAGCCTGCCGAAGATCCTGCGCTACGACGCCGCCGGCACGGCCGGCTCGCTGAACGCGACCGCCGAATGGAATCTCACCGCCGATCTGCCCGCGGTGGCGGCCAACAGCGGTCTGGAGGGCATCTCCTGGATCCCGGACACGTTCCTCACCGCACACGGCTTCCGGGACGAACACACCGGCGCCGCCTACGACCCGGCCGCCTACCCGGGCCACGGCAGCGGCCTGGTCTTCGCCGGCCTGGAGGCCAACGGCACGGTGTACGCCTACGCGTTGAACCAGAGCGGCGGCGGATACACCCGGGTCGCCACCTTCACGAGCGGCTTCCCGGCGGTGATGGACCTCGAATTCGAGCCCGCCACCGGCCACTTGTGGGCCTCGTGCGACGACACCTGCCAGGGTCGGAGCGCCGTGCTCGACATCGACGCGCAGGGCCGGTTCACCGTGACCGCCCGGTACGACCGCCCGACCGGCATGCCCGACTACAACAACGAGGGCTTCGCCATCGCGCCACAGGCCGCCTGTGTCGCGGGCGTCAAGCCGGTCGTGTGGGCGGACGACGGCAACGACGGCGGCCACGCCCTTCGCGCCGGCACCCTCGCCTGCACTCCGTAACCGACCGGCACCGAGCCGGCCACGCGGGACGGGCACCCTCTCGGGGGTGCCCGTCCCCTTGCCGCGCCCGGCGCCGACCGACCCCGACCGCGCGGACCCACACCCCCGTGGCGGGCCCGCCTCGTCCGGACCCGACGGCGACCCGCCGCGCGAGTACGCCGCCGGCCGCTACCTGTCGCCATCCACCGTGTGGGTGTGCTTCACCAGGGCGTTCGCGTGGCCGTGACCGAGACCGTGCTCGGTCTTGAGCCAGGCGACCAGTTCCATGTGCTTGGTCAGCGGCGAGGATCGGATGACGTCCAGCCATTCCGAGACGGGTCGGCCGTACTTCTTCTCGATCGAAGGGAAGTAGGCGGCTGGGCCGTTGGCAACGTCGCTCATCGGGTCTCGTCCTCTCGGTGGCCGGTGACAGGGTCTGCGATCCCGGTGGATCACCGGGGTCGCCCGGTCCCTGTCGTCCTTCTCGCGGATATGACCGCCGCGACCCGCGCGACTCATCGGTACCGGGATGAGATCCGGGTCACATGCCTGCCGGCCGCCTCATCCGACGTCGAACCACTCCTTGCCGGCCGCCCAGTGCGCCACCCACCCGGCGAATCCCGGGGCGCCGGAGGTGAATCCGAATTCGGCGCCGAAGGGCGTCGCGCCCTCGCCGCAGATGTTCCAGAGGTGTCCCCGGTGCGGCCCGGTGACGACGAGGTGCCAATACATGCCGCATCCGTCGGTGCCGAGCACGATCGTTCCGTGGTCGAAAACCTGCTCCAGGATCGGCTCGGTCTCCTCTTCGGGCCTGGGGTCGTCGTCCCACAACCACTGCGAGGTGAGCGGAAAGGGCTTGCCCGGATCGCGTTCCGGCCGACCGGCGCCCCAATCGGAGGGCATCTCCGCGAGCCCGAGCAGGCCGAACTCCGGCGGCCCGGCCGACGACCCGTCGGTGATCTCGGCGACGAGGCTGCGATAGGGCTCGGGCAACACGACACCGTGCTCCGCCTCGAAGGCGTGCACCGCCGGCCATCCCAGTGCCGGCTTCGCCGAGCCGTCGGGATCGAACGCGGCGCGGAGCGCGGCCAGGACGTCGGGATCGGCGTGATCGATGTTCATCCGGCATCGATACCACTCGGTCGGCACCGGGTCCACCATCGGGTCACCACTCGGTCGCACCGCCGTTTCGACCGTGCTCCGATCCGTTTGGGCTCCACCGCCGGCCCCGTCCGGACCGCGGTCGTCCGCGAGGTGCCGGCGGGTGACATCTCACATAGTTTGTGACCGTTAGTGACAATCGATCACCGAGCGAAATGGTGCGCCGTCATGGCCGACAAGCCGACTGTTGTTCTCGTGCACGGGTTCTGGGGCGGGGCCGCCCACTGGGCGAAGGTCGTCGTCGAATTGCGCGATCGGGGCTTCGGTTCGTTGTTCGCGGTGGAGAATCCGTTGACGTCGCTGGCCGACGACGCCGAGCGCACCCGCAAGATGGTCCGGCAGGTGAACGGGCCGGTGCTGCTGGTGGGTCACTCCTACGGCGGTGCGGTCATCACCGAGATGGGCGATCTGCCCAATGTCACCGGGCTGGTCTACATCGCCGCGTTCGCTCCCGACGCGGGCGAGAGCCCCGGTCAGCTCAGCCAGGAGATGCCACCGGCCGCGTTCGACAACCTCGCTCCCGATTCGGACGGCTTCCTGTGGATCAAGCAGGACAAGTTCCGGGAGAGCTTCTGCCAGGACCTGTCCGAGGACGAGGCACTGGTCATGGCGGTCACCCAGAAGGCTCCCCTGGCCTCGACGTTCGGTGACACCGTGACCGCGCCGGCCTGGCGCGCCAAGCCGACCTGGTCCCAGGTGTCGGCGCAGGACCGGATGATCGATCCGAACAACGAGCGGCGCATGGCCGAACGCATGCAGCCGCGCAAGGTCATCGAACTCGCCACCGGCCACGCCTCGTTGGCCTCGCAGCCGCTCCGGGTCGTCGACCTGATCGAGACCGCGGCCGGTGACGTCCCCGGCTGACCCCCGTCGAGTCCTCCCGCGCGACCCGGCTCAGCCCGAGTCGACGGTGAGGGCGTGGGTGGCCGCCGCCGCGATCGACGCCGCCAGGCCCGGCTGGTCCGGCGCGGGCAGCAGCGCGTCGCGCGGCGTGCCCTCGATCAACGCGTGCACCGCGGCGACCCGGGCGAGCGCGGTGATCGACCGCCGGGTCGTGGTGGCCGCCGTGAGCAGTCCGGGCAGCGCGTGCAACGGGCGCGGGCCGGTGGTGGCCGCCGCGAACCGCGGCGGTGCCTCGGGCCGGGCCCGCAGGACCGGGACACCCTCCGGCGGCGTGGCCAGTCCGGTGAGGTCGACGATCAGGTCGGCCTCGGCGGCGACCACCCCCAACGTGCCGGCTCCGGGACCGAAGGGGTCGAACAGGGTCAGGTCGGCGATGCCGGAGGCGATCAGCAACCCGGTCAGGTCCCCGCCCCGCGCCGGATCCACCAGCACCACGCGCCCGCTCAGCGGGTTGACCCCCCGGTTGACCAGCGCGTTGACCGTCGCGGCGGCGATGGCCACGGCGAGGCCGTCGTTGAGCGTGTCGAGCAGGAGCACCGGCGGCGTGGGGCCGAGGATGGTCCGGGTGGTCGACACGTGTTCGGGGCGGGTGTGAACGAGCACGACGGCGGCGAAACCGGGGGCGAGCAGCCGGACCGCCTGGGCGATGTCCTCGACCTGCGGCGTGGCGATGGGCAGCGGGAAGACGTCGAGCCCGGTGGCCCTGCGCAGGTGTACGGCCTGGGATTCGAGCGCGGGCAGCGCGGCGTCGGCGGGCAGCGCGTCGAAGTCCAGGACGGCGCTGGCGTCGCTGATCAACGCGACGCGGTGCCGTCGTCCGGTGTAGTGATCGGTCTGATCGGGGTGTGCGGCCAGGTGCGAGACGACCCGGCGGTCGGCGTCGGCGTCGAGCAGGGCGATGTCGTGACCGGTGGTGGTCGCCGCGCACACCCGCAGGGTCAACTTGCCGGTGGAGGCGGCGGCGAACACCGGGTCCTGGGTATGCAGCAGGTCGGCGCCCAGGCGCCGGGCCAGCGTCCGGGTGAGCCAGGCGAGCGTGCCGGGGCCGTCCGCGTCCAGGGTGATCCGACACGTGCCCATCGCGTCCGGCTCGTCGAGGCGACTGGCCACGGTGCCGGGTGCTTCGGCGAGTACGGTCGCGACCAGGCCGGCGGCGCCCGGCGGCACGTGGATGCGAAGGCTGTAGGCCGGATTGGTCGCGGGCCTGGATCCGGGCAGGTCGCGATTCACGGAGCGGCTCGGGGGGTGGTCGCGCGCAGGTCCTCGAGCAGTCCCATCCGGTCGGTGAGCAGGCCGGTCAGGATCCGGCGGGCGACCGCGAGCAGGTCGGCCACCTGGGGGCTGGTGAGCGTGTAGTAGACACTCGAACCCTCCCGACGGCTGACCGCCACCAGGTTCGCCCGGCGCAGCACGGCCAACTGCTGGGACAGCCGCGTCGCCTCGATGCCGACCTCGGGCAACATTTCGGCGACCGCGTACTCGCGTTCGCTGAGCAACTCCAGCACCCGGATCCGGGCCGGGTGGCCGAGCGTCTTGAAGAACTCGGCCTTGAGTTCGTACAGCGGGGTGCTCACCGCTCCACGTCCCTCCGATCGCGCCGCGCCCGGTCGGCACGGATTGAGCAATTGCAGACTTTAGCAACTCGCGCTCCGAGTGATCGACCACGGGGGCGAGCGCGCCGCCCGCCGGCCCGCCCGAGCGCACGCACGCACGCACGCCTGCACGCCCAAGCACCCGGGCGCCTCGCGGGCCCGGTGGGCGCGCCGCCGCGTCACCGCGTCGCTCCGCTCAGTCGCGCGCGCGGTGCTGCGGCAGGGTGCCGGCGAAGACCGCCGCCTGGACGCGGCGTTCGAAGCCCAGCTTGTGCAGCATGGTCGACACGTAGTTCTTGACGGTCTTCTCCGCGAGATGCATGCGCTCGGCGATCTGCCGGTTGGTCAGGCCCTCCGCGACCAGGTCGAAAATGCGGCGTTCCTGGTCGGAGAGCAAGGCGACCCGGGGATCCTCGCCCGATCCGGTCCGCACCCGTTCGAGCACCTTCGCGGTGACCGCCGGATCGAGCAGCGACCGGCCGGCGGCGATCTCCCGTACCGCGCGCACCAGTTCGCTGCCCCTGATCTGCTTGAGCACATAGCCGGCCGCGCCGGCCATGATCGCGGAGAACAAGGCGTCCTCGTCGTCGTACGAGGTCAGGATCAACGCGTTGATCTCCGGGAAGGACGAGCGCACCGCACGGCAGACGTCGACCCCGCTGCCGTCGGGCAGTCGCCCGTCCAGGATGGCCACGTGCGGGCGCAGTGCCGGGATGCGCCGGATCGCCTCCTGCGCGGACGCCGACTCGCCGACCACCTCGATGTCGGGCTCGGCCCCGAGCAGGTCGGCCAGCCCGCGCCGGACGATCTCGTGGTCGTCCAGCAGGAACACCCGGATGGTGCCGCCCGGTTGCCCGCTCGCGGTTTGTGGCACGGGCATGCCCGCGGCGCCCGGATCACGCGGCAGCCGTACTCCGGCGGCGGCTTCGGTGGTGCGGCCGGCTTCCATGCTGTGCTCCCCGGGAGTTGCGGACGCGACACACCCGGTCGGGTCGGCGCGCCCTCAGTCTCACACCCGGCGACCGCACGGAACAGGGCCGGAAGTCCCGAATGACCGGGGCCCGTCGGGGCACGGTGCACGCCGATCGGCCCGTCCGCGACGACGGGCCGCCGCCCCGCGGCGGTGGCCGGCGAGTCGGCGTTTGACACCATGGGCCTCGGAAATGTCCCGATGAATCACCGAGGTCTTGGAGGGGTTGTGGCGTCGCACGAGCGACCCGCGCTGCCGCGCATGCGCCTGGACGAGCTGTTGGACGAGCTGCAGGCGCACGTGGAGGCGGTCCGCGCGACCCGGGATCGGGTGGGCGGACTGTTGGAGGCCGTGCTGTCGGTGGGCAGCGACCTGGACCTGGAGACCGTGCTGCGCCGGATCGTCGAATCCGCCACCACCCTGGTCGACGCCGAGTACGGCGCCCTGGGCGTGATCGGCGACGAGGAACGACTGGCCCGGTTCCTGCCGGTGGGCATGGACGCCGACACGATCCTGGGTATCGGCCCCTTCCCCACCGGGCGCGGCATCCTCGGCCTGATCATCCGCGACCCGCACCCGCTGCGCCTGCACGACCTCACCGAACACGCCGACTCCTTCGGCTTCCCACCCGGTCACCCGCCGATGAACACCTTCGTGGGCGTACCGATCCGCATCCGCGACACCGTCTTCGGCAACCTGTACCTGACCGAGAAACGCGGCGGCACCGACTTCGACGAGGACGACGAGGCGGTCCTGCGCACCCTCGCCGCCGCGGCCGGCGTCGCGATCGACAACGCCCGCCTGTACGACGACGTGCGCCGTCGCGAACACTGGCTCACCGCAAGCTCGGAACTCACCCGCAGCCTGCTCTCCGGCGACGACCCCGCGGACGTGCTGCGCTCGTTCACCGCGACCGTCCGGGAGATGGCCGAGGCCGACCTGGTCACCCTGGCCGTTCCGGTCCCGGGCACGCCCGACCTGGTCGTCGAGGCCGCCGAAGGGGTCGCCGCCGACCGGGTCCGAGGACTCGTCCTGTCCGGCGAAGGCACCCTGCTGGGCAAGGTGTTCAACTCCGGCGAGACGACCGTCACCGCCGACCTCGGCCGGCACCCGGGCGTGGTGGTCGCCACCGCGACGGGCGTCGACCTCGGCTCGGCCTTCCTGCTGCCGCTGGGCACTCCCGAACGCATCCGCGGCGTGCTCCTGGTCGCCAACCGCACCGACCGGCCGCAGTTGTCGGACGCCGTCGTGCGCATGGTGACCGGCTTCGCCGATCACGCCGCGCTCGCCCTGGAGATCGCCGAGCGGCGCCGCGACGCCGAACTGCTGACCGTCTTCCAGGACCGCGACCGGATCGCCCGCGACCTGCACGACCTGGCCATCCAACGCCTGTTCGCCACCGGCATGACGCTGCAGAGCGCCACCCGCTTCATCGATCACCCCGAAGCCCTCGAACGGGTCGAGACCGCCGTCGACGCACTCGACGACACCATCAAGGTGATCCGTTCCACCATCTTCTCCCTCAAGGCCCGCGACCGGGAGACCGGCGCCGGCCTGCGCTCCCGCTGTCTGCGCGAAGTCGACGCGGCCGGCCCGGTCCTGGGCTTCTCGGCGACGCTGCGGGTGGACGGGCTGCTGGACACCCGGGTACCGGAACCGACCGCCGACCACGTCGTCGCCGTCCTGCGCGAGGCACTCGCCAACGCCGCCCGCCACGCGCACGCCGGCCGCGTCGACGTTCACGTCGAGGCCGACGCCGAGCAGGTGCGGGTACGGGTGCGCGACGACGGCGTCGGCCCGCCGGCCGACCGCACCCGCGACAGCGGCCTGGCCAACCTTCGCGAACGTGCCGAAACCCTGGGCGGCACCTGCTCGTTCGGGCCGGCCCCGGACGCCGGCTCGCTGCTGGACTGGCGGGTACCCCTGGACTGACCGGGGCGGGGCGCGGTCGTCGGCCGCGCCGCGTGGCCGGCGGTCGGGCGGGCTCGGTGGATTCGACACCCGGGCACCCGGGGTACGCGGTGGGTGCTCCTCGACGCCGAGCAGGCCCACCGGCTCACTCGGAGCGGGACCTCCGGCCCTGGGCCCGGTCCGCCCGACCACCGAGACTGATCACAGGTCGGCCCACCGGGGCCGCCGAGCACACCGAAGGGATCCGCCGTGAACCAGGCAGCCGAATCCACCGGTTCGACCTCCCAGTCGACTCCCCCGCGCGGGCACGTCGTCGTCGGTTTCGACGGCTCGCCCGGCGCGGAGCGGGCCGTGGACCTGGCGGCGGACGAGGCGCTGCGCCGGCACACCACCCTGGAGGTGCTGCACGCGCTCGAATGGGTCGAACTCGGGCACGCCGACGACCACTTCGGCCAACAACTGCGCGAGGAAGCACGCCACATCGTCGAGCGTGGCGCGGAACGTGCCCGGCTGCGCCACCCCGAGCTGTCCATCCGTTCCACCGTCGAATTCGCCAACGCCATGGACGCCTTGGAGGCCGCGAGCGACCGCGCCGCCCTGCTCGTGGTCGGCAGCCGGGGCCTGGGCGGCTTCGCCGGCCTGCTGCTCGGCTCGGTCAGCCTGCCCGTCTCGGCCGCGGCCCGCTGCCCGCTGCTGGTCGTGCACCCCGATCACGACACCAGCGGCACGGACGCCGCGAAGCCGATCGTGGTCGGCGTGTCCGACGACGACTGCGCCGCCGCGCTGGAGGCCGCCTTCGCCCGGGCCCAGTCCCAGGGCCTCCCGCTGCGGGCCCTGCACGTGTGGCGCTACCCGGCGATGATGGCGGGCAGCGCCGGGTACGCCCCGGCCCTGTACGACTGGCGCGAGGTGGCCCACGCCACCGTGACCACCGCGCTCGCGCCGCTGCGCGGGAAGTATCCGGACGTCACCGTCGTCGAGGACGTCGCCCTCGACACCCCGGCGCACGCCCTGGTCGGCGCGAGCGCCCACGCGACGCTGGTCGTGCTGGCCGCCCACCGCAAGACCGGCCGGTTCGGTCCCAACCTGGGCCGCGTCACGCACGCCGTCCTGCACCACTCCGAGGCGCCCGTCCTCCTCGTCCCGGTGACCGGTTGATCACCCGCTGAGCACGGGCCGGCGGCGGCTTCCTTCCGGTTGCCGAGGGGGGTATCCGAGATGCGATGATTCGAACATATGAACGATATCGCCGATGCCACGCCGTCCTGGGAGCTGCCCAGCCGGTTCGACGTCGCGCGCCAAAAGGCCCGGCACGGCACCCAGGCCCCGCCGGACGGGGGGCCCGAGCCGGCCGGGCCGGCCCGGCCCGATGCGCGCACGGTGGAAGCGCTGTACGAGGTCTGCCCACCCGGCTACCGCAACCACGAGGTGCTGCGCCGATACCCGGCGCTGCTGGTACGCCTGGCCCGGCACCACCTCCTGGCCGAGCTGGCCGAGCTCCGCCAGGGCTACTCCGACCTGCGCCGAGAGCTCAGGGACCAGGTCCCCGTGCACGTCATCCCGCAGGCCCTGGCGACCTACCGGCGGGAGGCGGCGGAAATCCACCGCGCGCTCGAACGAGTCGCCGCCATCGAACGGAGCCTGCCCCCGCCGCCACGACCCGGGCGAACCCGGACCCCCTGACCGAACACCGTCGCACCACGGGGCGGCGCCGGTCGGGCCTCGCAGGGCGTCGACCGGATCGAAAGATTGGCCTAGACCTTTCCATCGATTGGCATGGACCCGTCCGACTCCACCCGACTAGCATTCGAGCGGCATCGCACCATCTCCGAAGCCATCTGACAACTTGTCAAATGCCTTCCGAATCAAAGGAGTTGGCACGTGAAGAAACGTATCGCACTGCTCGTCGCGGGCGCCGCCGCCGTCCTGCTTCCCCTGGCCACGGCGACGAGCGCCGCCGCAGCCGGCGAGTTCCACGTGCGCGGTGTGTACTACACGCAGTCCGCGTGTCACGCGGCGGGCGTGGCGGGCTACGAACTGTGGGGCCCGAGCTTCTTCTGCTCCAACGGCCCCCAGGGCCTGATCTACCTCTACACGCACTGACCGGCCGATCGACCGGCACCCACCGCGCCCCGCCCACCGACGACCGTCGGCGGGGGGGGCGCGGGCCCGCGCGGGCGCGCGCCCCCCCC
>NZ_JBHZAV010000224.1:9737-13718 GCF_042754445.1 Embleya sp. NPDC059213 | reverse complement strand
GGTCGGCGGATCCCTCCCCGGCCGCGACCGGGAGCGGCTCGGCACCGGCGGCTCGCTCGTCCATGCCGGTCAGCCCGCGAAGTCGGCGATCGGCCGCACCACGATCGCGCCGCTGCCCCGGGCGCCGGGACAGCGCGCGGCCCAGTCGAGCGCGACGTCCAGGTCCGGCACGTCGATCACGTAGAAGCCGCCGAGCACCTCGCGGGTCTCGGCGAACGGCCCGTCCGTCACGGTGCGATCCCCGGTGGGATCGACCCGGACGGTGGTCGCGGTGACCAGGTCGGCGAGCGACTCGCCGGACACGAAGATCCCGGCGTCCTTGACCTCCTTGTCGTACGCCACCCAGTCCTCGACGGTGCACTCGGCGGCGCCGCCGTCCGCGTCGATCGTGCCGCTGTGGATCAACAACATGTACTTCATGGTCCGGCTCCTGCTCTGTTCTGTCGTTTCCTTCGTCCGGCGGGTTGCCGTACATCAGGACGACGAACGAGCAGCGGCCGAATCGACAGCCCGCCGAAACTTTTTTCGCCGGCCGGCATCAGCCTCCGGCCAACGAGTCGATCCACGCGGTGAGGCGCCGGCCCTGGCCGACCATCACGTCCGGATCGCGGAGCGTGTTGGTGAGCAGGGACATGCCCTGATAGGCCCCGATCAGGGAGAGCGCGAGGTCGCGCGCGTCCGCGTCGTGGCCCATCGCGCAAAACTGTTCCTCGACCCAGGTCAGGAGCCGGCGCATCACCTCGGCGGCGTGCCGGTCCAGGTCGTCCTCGCGCTTGTCGAGCTCGGACACCAGCGTGCCGAACGGGCAGCCGTACCGCACCGCGAGGTCGCGCTGCTCCACCCAACCGCCCACCAGCGCCCGCAGGCGCTCGCCCGGGGTCGGCAGTTCGTCCAACACCGCGATCAGCTCGCGGAGTTGCCGCTCGTGGTCGTCGATGGCGGCCTCGACGAGTCGGTCCTTGGTCCGGAAGTAGTAGTAGACGTTGCCCACCGGTACGTCGGCCTCGGTCGCGATGTCCGCCAGGGTGGTCCGCTCGACCCCCTGCCGGTGCAGCACGCGCGTGGTCGCCGTCACCAGCCGTTCGCGCTTGCCGGGCCCGGCATCGGCCCCGCGCCGGCTCTTCCTCTGCACTGAGTCAGTCATCTCACTAACAAATATAGACAGCAGCCGCCCGGGGTTGCCGCCGTCCTTCTATGTCGGTCGACCGACTCGCTCCCTCGCCACCGGCGCGGCAGGCCGCAGCGCGGACCGCCCCGCCGGCACCTGCACCAACCGGGCGACCCACCACATCGCGGCGTTTCGTTGATCGGGCCGCAACCACCCGAAACGAACACGGGGATGTTCAATCGCACATTCATGTGTTAGAAATGCCCCATGGATGTCGCCGCCCGCCTGGACCTGACCCTGCGCCTCGTGCAGGGCTCCGAGCGCATTCCGGTCGCCGAACTCGCCCGACGCCTCGGCGTCTCGGAGATGACCGTGCGCCGGGACCTGGACACGCTGGAGCGCCAGGGCCTGGTCCGCCGAGTGCACGGCGCCGCGATCCCCGCCCGCGCCCGCGAGGACGGCGCCGGGTTCGCCGCGCGCGAACCGTGGCAGGCGGCGACCAAGGACCGACTCGGCGCGGCCGTGGCGGGCCTGGTCGAACCGGGCTCAAGGGTGCTGCTGGACGCGGGCACCACCACCGTGCACGTCGCGGACCACCTGGCCGCCCGCGCGCCGCTGACCGTCGCGGTGCTCAGCCTCCAGGCCGCGGCACGGCTCGCCGACCGACCCCGGATCGAATTGCTCGTCGTCGGCGGACGCTCGCGTCCCGGCGAGCACTCGCTGGTCGGCCCGCTGGCCCTGCGCACCCTGGAGTCGCTGGCCTTCGACTGTTTCGTGATGTCCATCGGCGGCGTGCACGCCGAGCACGGCTGGTCGGAATTCGATCTGGACGACGCGGCCGTCAAGCAGGTCGGGCTCGCCCGCAGCACCCGCACGATCGTGGTCGCGGACGCCACCAAGCTGGGCGTTCGCGCCTTCGGCCGAGTCGCCGCGCTCGACGCGGTGGACGCGTTCGTCACCGACCACGCCGCTGCCGACGCCGCGACCCATCCGAACGGGCCGCACACGTTGGCGGCCCTGCGCAAGGCCGGTGTGCGCACCGTCCTGGGCTGACCGGTCCGACCCACCCTCCGACGCCGAACCGCCCGGCCGCCCGATCCGAGGAGCCAAACCACCGTGACGACCACACCCCCCGGCCGCCCGACGACCGAGGGCATCGACCTCCCCGACCGCCGCGGCCGCATCGGCCTGGATCGCCTCGGCCGCGACCTGACCGGCAACCCCGGGGTGCGCATCCGCGACGTCGAGGTGTTGTCCTGCGACTGGTACGTGCTGCGCAAGACCACCTTCGACTACCGGCACGCCGACGGGCATTGGAGTCGCGAGCAGCGGGAGAACTACGACCGGGGCGACGGGGCCACCATCCTGCTCTACGACACCGAGCGCCGAACGGTGTTGCTCACCCGCCAGTTCCGCCTGCCCGCCTACGTCAACGGCCACCCCGACGGAATGCTCGTGGAAACGGCCGCCGGACTGCTGGACGGCGACAGCCCCGAGGAGGCGATCCGGCGGGAGGCCGCCGAGGAGACCGGGCACCGGGTCGGCTGTCCCGAACATGTCTTCGACGTCTACATGAGCCCCGGCTCGGTCACCGAGCGACTGCACTTCTACGCCGCCCCCTACGGCCCGTGGAGCGCCACCGGCGAGGGTGGTGGCATCGCCGCCGAGGGCGAGGACATCAGCACCCTGGAGTTGCCCTTCACCGAGGCGCTCGCGATGATCCGGGACGGCTCCATCGCCGACGCGAAGACCATCATGTTGCTGCAATGGGCGGCCTTGGACGGCCCGTTCCGGCCGGCCGACGACAGCCACGACCGAACGCCGCGAGCCCGCGGTTGACCCGCACCCACCGACCCGGCGGCGCGTCGGGCCGGGCGCGGGCGGACGCGCCCCGGCAGCCGCGGGACTCGATGAACGCGCCGGGCACGGCGACGGTGGCGATCAGGCCACGTCCCGCAGCAGACGCCCGGCGTATACGTCGCTCACGTGACCTCGAAGGTGCGCCCAGACCGCGACGGAGCACGGAAACTCGCCGTCCCGGTAGGCGATGAACACGGTCTCCTCGCGCCGGAACAGCCCGTGCTCGGCGTCCTGCGGCTCGGGCCAGTCGCGGACCACGGCCGCAGCGTGCTCGGCGTCGACGCAGCGCAGCGGGACCACCGCGAGTTGCGCATAGGCGCCCGGCACGGTGTGCGCGATGACCTGGACGTCGCCCATGTGCCGGGCGAAGGCGCGCAGGTGATCGCCGCGTTCCCAGGGCCGGTTCGAGGCCCAGGTGCCGCACGAGCAGGTCGCCCGCGTGGCGACGAAGCCGAGCGCGGCGTGGTCGCCGGGGTAGGTGATGAACTCGATCCGGTGGCGGTCGAGGCGAACCAGCGGGTCCTGGGTGTAGTTCGGCATGCTCATGAGGGTTCCCCCGGGGTGTCGTCGCGTGGTATGGCACGAGCGTAGGCAAGCGCACCGACAACGGCGACCGGATTTCCGCGTCGCCCCGAACCGGCCCCGCCCGGCCCGGAGTCAGCCCGACACGGGTGCCGCGCGATGCCCCCGGCAGGCCGCCTCCGGCGCGACCCGCCACCGGTGGTCGGCCCGCTCCCCCTCGCCCGGCGCGCCGCGCAGTTCGAGACTGGCCGGCCCGTGCACCAGCGCACTCAGGTGGGTGGCCGCGTCGTCCGGATCCGTCGGCGCGAACCGGCCGCAGGCCACGCAGCGCGCGACGGCCCGCACCAGGGTGTCGAAGATCGCCCCCGGGCGGGGGGGCGGGCGCTGGGGCGCGCCGCCCGGCGAAACGGGGGGATCCCGCCCCCCCCACCCCCCCCCCCCGGCCCGGGGGGGGGGGGGGTTTTGGGGGGGGGGGGGGCACCCCCACCCAC
>NZ_JBHZAV010000224.1:0-9727 GCF_042754445.1 Embleya sp. NPDC059213 | reverse complement strand
CGCACCCGGGTGTGTATCATCGCCCCGGGGGGCCCCGCTTCGGGTGCGAACGGTATCCGGGACCACCGGGTGTACCCCCGCGCCGATCCCGCCCCGCGCGACGGCGGGTGCGGGTCGTTGATCGCGGACGGGTCGAGCAGCCCTACCGGCTGCCCGTCAGATGCGCGAAGACCACAACATTCGCGGCGTATCCGGTGTGCTTGTCGTATCGACCACCACAGGTGATCACCCGCAACTCGGCGGCCTCGGTCGACCCGTAGACCACGTCGTCGGGAAAGGCGTCCTTGGCGTAGGACCGGAGCGCGTCGACCGTGAAGACCGCCGTGCGACGGTCCCGCCGCTGCACCTCGATCCGGTCGCCCACCCGGAGCAGGCCCAGCTTGAAGAACACGGCCGGGCCCGAGCGGGTGTCCGCGTGGCCGACGGTGATCGCGTTTCCCCGGGCGCCGGGGTCGACGCCGCCGCGGTACCAGCCGACCAGGTTCTTGTTGCCCACCGGCGGGGTGGCCAGCCGATGGTCCGGACCGGTGCCCAGCGCGCTCATCGGCGCGTTGACGCCGATCGCCGGGATCCTGATCCGGGTGGGCGTGGACGCCTTCAGCGGCGCGGCGTCCACCCGGTGCGCCGCGTCGTTGGGGACCCGGGCGTGGGCCGACGCCCGAGCCGCGTCCGGAGCCGGCGGCCGCTCGACCGTGCCGTCCCCGGAACCGTGCTGGACCAGCCACAGTCCGACGGCGACGGCCAACGCGGTCGCCCCGGCCGCGACCGGGCCGGAGCGCCGCGTGCGCTGCGCCGGCGCGGGCTCAGTTCGACCCATCGCCCGTGGCACGGCGACGACGCGCGAGGTAGAGGCCGAAGCCACCGAGCGCCGCGCCCGCGACCAGCACGCCGGCCGTCACCTCACCCGCGTCGAAGTGCGAATCCCCGCCGCCGCCACCGGCGTTGACACTGCCCATCGGCCGGCCGCCGGTGCTGCCGGTGGTAGTACCGCCGGTTGTGGTGGTGCCGGCGGGGCAGTCGACCTTGAACACCTTCTGCTTGCCGGCCCCGTGCTCGCCCTCGAAGGTCCATACCAGCTTGTACTGCCCGTTGGGCAACGACAGGTTCGGCGTGTGACCGTTCCCGTCCACGAGGGTGATGGTGCCGCCCAGCAGGGTGCCTTCGGTGTTCGCCGGCTGCGCGACGATCGTGTAGGTGACCGACTGGAGCGTGTCGAAGTTGAAGGCCGCCAGGTTGAACAGGCACACCTTGGGCTCGTTGCTCTGATCCGTCGGCGAGGTGGTGCTCTGGTGCACCTTCACGTCGCCGTTGTCCCCCGGGGCCATCGGCAGCGCGTGCGCCAGGCCGGTGCCGGCGATCGTGGCGACACCCAGCGCGATCGCCGCGACGATCGGCCGCCGGGCGCGGGTGGACGGACGGTGGCACGGGGATGGCATCACGATGGGCTCCACGAAGAGGACGGGACACGCGGTCGGATCAGGTTGCATCGCCTGAAGATGGGACATTTCGACGGTGCCTGCCACGGCCGTCGGCACTGCGGCGACACACACCGCGCCACCCCGGTTTCACCCGTATGTCGCAGCCCGTCAGGCCCGGCGCAGGCATGGTGGGCACACCCAGCGACGGTGCGCCCGGCCGTCACGACAAAATGCCTGATACACGCATAATCAGCCGGTTTGACATCGGATCCCGGCAGGCGTAATCCGTGACATATGTGCGCGCAAGCAGCGGAGCGTCCGGCGCACCGCGCGGTACGAAGACGCCCGTCGTCCGGACCCGGGCGGCGCCCATGACCGGTGGGACGCCCGAGGCCGGGCCAGGACCCGGCCCCCCTCACGCGGTGCCGGACGAGGCCCACCTCGACCGGGAGCGCGACACGCTCCTGGCCGACTGCTCCGCCTGCCTGGACAGCGCGGTACGCGGCACCGGCGCCTACGCCGGCGTGGTCTATCTGCGTTCACCCGATCGGCGCTCCCTGGTGCTGACCAAGGTCGCCGGACTGGCGCTTTCCCTGCTCGCGCCGTGGAGCCGAGTCCCGGTGACCGGCGCATTGCCCGCCCCGGAGGCGTATCGCACCGGCCGCACCGTCTTCCTCGCCGACGACGGCGACACCATGCGGCGCTTCCCGCAGCTCGCCCTGGGCATGCCCTACGCCTACGCGTCCGCCTCGGCGCCGGTGTGCGCCGGGACCGAGACGTTCGGTGTGGTCTGCGTGATGTGGCCCGCCTCCCCCGGACGCGGCCTGCCCGCCTCGCGGCGGCGCAGTCTGGGTGCGGCGAGCCGACGACTGGGGAACGCGCTCGGCGCACGGATCGCCCGCGGCGCGGCAGTCGACTACGACGGCCCGCCCACCGTGACCCTGTTGCCCGCGAACGCGTTCCCGCTGGTCCGGGTGGGCCTGTTCGACTGGAACGTGGCCACCGGCGCCTTCGACGCGGACCGCGAGTTGTGCGAGCTGTTCGGCGTCGACCCGGCCACCTTCGACAAGCGCGCGACGACCCTGGCCGATCGGGTGATCTCCGGCGGTGGGCACGAGTTCCGCGACGCCGCGCGGCAGGCCGTGGCCACCGGCCGGGTGCTCGCCTGGCGCTTCCAGGTGGCGGGCTCCGACGGCGCGGGCCGGCCGTTGGAGGTGTGGGGCCGTGTCCCCGACCAGGAGGCCGCCGGCGAGTCTCGGCACCTGGTGGGCGCGGTGCTCGACCTGGGCGCGGGGGCCGCCGCGGCGGAGGCGGTGGAGCGACTGCGCGACGGCGTCTTCGCGCTCGACCCGGGCGGCCGGATCACCTATGCCAGCCGCCATCTGGGGGACCTGCTGGGCGTGCGGCCGGAGGACGTGCTGGGCCGGACCCCCTGGGAAGCCCTGCCCTGGCTGGCCGACCCGTCCTACGAGGACCGCTACCGGGCGGCGATGCTCTCCCAGCAGCCCGGCTCCTTCCTGGCCCGCACCCCACACGATCGCTGGCTGGCCTTCTCGCTCTACCCCGACCCGTACGGGCTGACCGGCAAGGTGGTCCCGGTGGGCGCGCCGCCCGGCGCCGACGATCGGGCCGAGGCGGCCGGCGCCGACCGTATCGAGGCCGAGCCGCCCCGGCTCGGCGCGATCTACCACGTGCTCCAGATGGCCGGGGCGCTCACCGAGGCGGTCTCGGTCGGCGAGGTGTGCAAGGTCGTCGCCGACCAGATCCTGCCCGCGTTCGGCGGCCGGGAGCTGGCGATCTACATCGTCCGGGACGAACGCTTCTTCCTCGCCCTGCAGACCGGCTACCCCGAGGGATTCCTGGACCGGTTCGAGGGTGCCTCGCTGGACGCCTCGCTGCCCGGCGTCGAGGCGCTCACCCGCGGCGTACCGATCTTCTTCGAATCGCCCGAGGAACTGGCCGGCGCGTATCCGGGCATCCCGCTCGACGAGATGTCCGCGTGGGCGTTCCTGCCGCTGATCGCCTCGGACCGACCGGTGGGCAGTTGCATCCTCGGCTTCGACCGGCACCACGCGTTCACCCCCGAGGAGCGCTCGGTACTGACCGCGCTGAGCGGCCTGATCGCCCAGGCGCTGGAACGGGCCCGGCTCTACGACGCGGAATTCACCGTCGCCCGCGGCCTGCAACACGCCCTGCTCCCGCACCGGCTGCCGAACCTGCCCGACCTGGAGGTGGTGGCCCGCTACCTGCCCGGCACCCAGGGCATGGAGATCGGCGGCGACTGGTACGACGTGATCGACACCGAGCACGGCGTCGGCCTGGTGATCGGCGACGTCGAGGGGCACAGCGTGGCCGCCGCCGGCACCATGGGCCAACTCCGGAGCGCCGTCCGGGCGTTCGCCACCGGGGGGCAGCGGCCGGACGAGGTGGTGCGGTGCACCAACCGGCTGCTCGCCGACCTGGACCCGGGCCTGTTCGCGAGTTGTTGCTACCTCGAGCTGGACCCGGCCACCGGGGTGGTCGAGGCGGCTCGCGCGGGCCACCCGCCGCCGCTGTTGCGCGGCCCGGACGGACGCACGCGGGTGCTCGACGTGGCCGGCGGCACCCTGCTCGGCGTCGACCCGGTCGCCGAGTATCCGGTGACCCGACTGGTCCTGGAACCCGGCTCGGTCCTGGCGCTGTACACCGACGGCCTGGTCGAGGATGTCGGTGCCGACCTGGACTGGGGCATCGACCGGATGCGCGCGTCGTTGTCGCGGACCCCGCACGCGAGCCTGGCCGAGTTGGCGGACGGGATGTTGCGCGACGCGGGCCGCTTGACCGAGCGGGCCGACGACGTGGCCCTGATGCTGACCCGTCGACCGGGGACTCGGCCCGCTCCGCCGGGATCGGCCGGGTCGACGCCGGGCGCGGGAGCCGATCTGCACTGAGCGGCAAACGCGCGACCATGGAATGAGGAGGAACAGGAGGGTTCAATGGGCACACCCAACACCCCCGGGGCCGACGACGGCGCGGCCGACGGGTCCGCCGTGCCGTGGGGCGCGGATCGAGCGCTGCTCGACCACCTGCTCAACCGGGCACCCGTCGGCATGGCGGTGGTCGACCGCGAACTGCGCTGCGTGTGGCTGAACGACCAGCTCGAACGCAATGGAGGAATCCCGCGTGCGCTGCGCATCGGCCGACGACTGAGCGAGGTGCTGCCCGGGCTGCCGGCCGAGACCATCGAGAAGCGCATGCGCGAGGTGTTGGAGACCGGGGTCCCGCTGATCGACCACGAATACCAGGGCCGCACCGCGAGCGACCCGGACCACGTGCACGCGTACTCCACCTCGTTTTTCCGGCTCGACGACAGCTCCGGCACCCCGGCGGGCGTGTGCTACCTCGTCATCGACGTGACCGACCGCTGGCGGGCCCGGCAGCGGCTCGCGCTGCTGAGCGACATCGGGGCGCGGATCGGCACCACACTGGACGTCGCCCGCACCGCGCAGGAACTCGCCGACGTCGCGGTCCCCGATCTGGCCGACTTCGTCGCGGTCGACCTGCTGGAACCGGTGCTCGGCGGGATCGAACCCGCGCCCGGCCCGGTCCGCCGGGACAACCCGGAGCTGATCCGACTCGGGCAGCGCTCGGCACGTGAGGGCCGGGAGGGCCGGGAGGGCAACGTGGCAGGTGTCCCCGCCGAGTCGATCGCCCGGATCGGCGAGCATGCCCCGGTCGCCCCCAACTCCCCCGGCGCCCGCTGCCTGGTCGACGGCAAGGCGGTCCTGGAACCGGTCCTGGACCCGGCGATCCTGCCCTGGCTGGCCCAGGACAAGGTGTCCACCGACCGGACCCGCCTGGTGGGCCTGCACTCGATGATGGTCGTCCCGATCCGGGCTCGCGGCACGATCCTGGGCGTGGCGCACTTCTTCCGCCGCGACACCCCGGACCCGTTCGAGGGCGACGACCTGATCCTGGCCGAGGAGTTCGTCTCGCGCGCCGCGGTGTGCATCGACAACGCGCGCCGCTTCACCCACGAGCACGCCGCCGCACTGGCCCTGCAACGCAGCCTGCTGCCGCACGGGTTGCCCCGGCAGACCGCGGTCGAGGTGGCCAGTCGCTACCTGCCCGCCGACGACCGGGCCGGGGTCGGCGGCGACTGGTTCGACCTGATCCCGCTATCCGGCGCCCGGGTCGCGCTGGTGGTCGGCGACGTGGCCGGGCACGGCACGCACGCCGCGGCGACGATGGGCCGGCTGCGCGCGGCCGTGCACACGCTGGCCGACCTGGACATGCCGCCGGACGAGTTGCTCGCCCATCTCGACGACCTGGTCATCCGCTTCGTCGACGAGGAGGGCACCGGCGAGGGCGGTGTGGACACCACCGCGCTGGGCGCCAGTTGCCTGTACGCGGTGTACGACCCGGTCAGCCGGTTGTGCACGTTCGCCCGCGCCGGGCATCCGCCGCCGGCCCTGGTCCGCCCCGGCGGCGCGGTGGAGTTCCTGGATCTGCCCGCCGGGCCGCCGCTGGGCCTGGGCGGCCTGCCGTTCGAGTCCGCCGAGTTCGAACTGCCCGAGGGCAGCCTGCTGGTGCTCTATACCGACGGGTTGGTCGAGACGCGTGATCGGGACGTGGACACCGGGATGGACCGGTTGCGCGCCGCGCTCGCCGAGGCGGACCGGCCGCTGGACGAGCTGTGCCGCTCGGTGCTGGACACGCTGGTGCACAATCCGCCGCCGGACGACGTGGCCCTGCTGATCGCCCGCACCCGCACCCTGGACTCCTCGAAGGTGGCGTCCTGGGAGTTGCCCGCCGACCCGGCGATCGTGGCCGAGGCCCGCACCCTGGCCGGCCGGCAGCTCGCCGAGTGGGGGCTGGACGACATCGCGTTCACCACCGAGTTGGTGGTCAGCGAACTGGTCACCAACGCGATCCGCTACGCGTCGGGGCCGATCCGGTTGCGGCTGATCCGCGACGCGACGCTGATCTGCGAGGTCTCCGACGCCACCAGCACCAGCCCTCGGCTGCGTCACGCGCGTACCTCGGACGAGGGTGGGCGCGGGCTGTTCCTGGTCGCCCAGTTCACCCAGCGCTGGGGCACCCGCTACACGGGCGACGGCAAGACGATCTGGGCGGAGCAGTTGTTGCCGGCCTCGATGTGAGCCCGGTCCGCCCACGCCCGACGCGCGCCGGGAGCGCGCGGCGACAACTGGTAGGTTTCCCGCATGTCAGGTAGCACTCCTCGGGAAGCCGGAAACGGCCAGGGATATCGCGGACGCAACTCGACCGCGGACCGCGCCCTGGACATCCTCCTGCTCTTCGGCGACGACCGCCTCGCGCTGTCCGCGAACCAGGTCGCCGAACACCTGGGCGTCGCCCGCTCGACCGCGTACCGCTATCTGCAGAGCCTGACCGCCAACGGCTTCCTGGAGGAGAACGACGGCGGCTCCGGATTTCGGCTCGGTCCCCGGGTGTTGGACCTGGCCCGGCTGGCCCGCAAGGGGGTCGGCCTGTCCGAGCTGGCCCGTCCGGTGATGCGCACGCTGGCCCGTGCGGTCGGTCAGCCGGTGTTGTTGACCCGTCGGGCCGGCGACACGGTGGTCTGCCTCGAACGTGAGGAGGCGGTACACACGTTGCGGCTGTCCTACGAGCGCGGCCAGGTGCTGCCGGTCAACGCCGGCGCCGCCGCGCTGACCCTGCTGGCCTGGGCGGACGCGGCCGAGCTCGACCTGCTGTTGGCCCACCCGCTCCCCCGCTTCACCGACGCCACCGTGACCGATCCCGAGCGGCTGCGGGCGCGACTCGCGGAGATCCGGACCCGGGGTTACGCGGTGGCGCGCGGCGAACTCGACCCGGACGTGCTGGGCATCGGCGCTCCGGTGCGCCGTGAGGACGGCGACGTGGTGGCCGCCGTCAGCATCGCCGCGCTGTCCCATCGGGTGCCCGACGAGCAGGTGTCGCACTACGTGGCGGCGGTGGTGTCCTCGGCCGCCGAACTGTCCGTGCAGGTGGCGCGGATGGGGCTGTAGGGCGACACCGGACTGCCCGGGCGGGCCGGGGACGGACGGTGGCTCGTGACTCGCGGACGGCGGTCAGCGGCGCGGTTCGGGGTCGTCCGGCGTCGGGGTGGTCGGCGGTGGCGCGGTGCCGGGTGTGCCGAAGGTCAGGCCGGAGAAGTCCCGGCCCTGGACGACCGGGCCGTGTTGGGTTCCGCCGCTGATCGTGTTGTGCACCGTGCCCATTGCTTCCTCCGGTAAGAGTGGGGCCAACTCGTCGAGCAGCGCGCGCAGTTCGGCGGCGGCAACCGGATCGGTACGGAGCAGGCGGCGCAACCGGGTGCGCCATTCCGCCTCCACGTCGGCGATCACCAGGTCGTCGCCGGCCTCCCGGGCCACGGACAACTCGCGCTGGGAGGACTCCAGTTCGCGTTCGATCAGGACTCCCTGGGCCGGGTCGCCACGGCCGAACAGGGCGGCGATCCGGGTCCGGGCCTGCGCCCAGGACTCCGACACCATCAGTCCGACCATCGTGGTCGCGCCCGATGCCGCCAATGTCATCAGCTCTGCCTCCACACCCACCCCCGCAGTCGTGGCCGCCGAGGCGGGCCGACCGGCGCACATTCGCCCACCCCACACCGCGTCGTCGCGGACCCGCCATCGGGCGCATTGTTTCCCACATCCGCCCTCGAACACGCCGATTTCACCGAACTCGACCACCATCGGGCAAAACCCGGCGGGCCGGCGCGTCGGTCGCGCGTAACGGGTCGGAGGTGGTCGCCGGGTAGGGGAAACGCCGCTCGGCGCCCCCGGCGGGATGGGACCGGGACCGGCGGTTTCGGCGGGTGGACGCGCGACGTACTAACGATCGACGTGTTGTCCGTGCCCGGTTGCCCGGGGTTCGCGGGTGTCGATCAGGGTGAGCGCGTCCTGCACCGAGCCGGCCGGGTCGGGCAGTGGGTAGAGCACACCGCGGATGGTGCGGGTGTCGTCCAGGAGCAGGGTCAGCCGCTTGAGCCGATCCACGCCCGCCGCCCGGAAGGTGGGCAGCCGCAGTGCCGCGGCCAGTTCCAGGTCGGCGTCCGAGAGCAGCGGGAACGGGATGTTCGCGTGCCGGGCGAACGAGTCCAATTGGTCCGGGCGTTGGGTGCTCACGCCGAGCACGGTGGCACCGCGGTCGGTGAATTCGCCCAGCCGGTCGCGGTAGGTGCACGATTCCAGCGTGCAGCCGGGCGCGCCGGGGATCTCGTCCCAGCCGGGTGGGTGACCCTGGAGGCCGGGTGCGTAGGCGCCGGGGAAGCAGTACAGGACCGTCCACGCGGTGGCCGCGATCGGGTCGACGCGCTCGGCGGCGGCGGTGCGCAGCGTCAGTGCGGGCAACCGGGTGCCGACCAGGGCGTGCGCCTGACGGGCCTCGGCCGAGTCGGCTTCGCCGGTGGCGGTGAGTGTGCCGTCGCCCAGGACGTGTTGCCCGCCCCAGTTCTGTAGGGCGACCAGGACGGGGAGCAGGCCGCGGCCGGATTCGGTGAGGTGGTACTCGTAGCGCGGCGGGTGCGGGTGGTAGAGCCGCTTTTCCAGCACCCCATGCTCCACCAGCGCCTTGAGCCGTTGGGCCAGCACCTTGCGACTGATCCCGACCTGCTCGTGCAGCGCGCCGAACTGGTGCACGCCCGCCGCGACATCGCGGATCAGCAGCAGGGTCCACCAGTCGCCGACGATGCCGAGCGCCTGGGTGATGGCGCAGTCGGCATCCGCCAGATCCGTGTATCGCATGTGCCCTCGCCTTGCCTGGTTCGACCTGCCCACTATAGTGAGTTTCTATTGGTTACTCATTTGTCGGTCCGACGGACCCGGACCGGGCCGCCCGACGGGCCGGGCATCCCGGGGGACGCGAATGAGCGACACGACGACGAGCACGGGTGACGAAGCGACCCGGCACCCACCCTCGGCGGGCGCGTTCCGGCGCTCTTGGACCGCCTCGACCATCAGCCACGTCGGCGACGCGGTGACCACGGTCGTGCTGCCGCTGGTGGCGCTCCAGGGCCTGGACGCGAGCAGCCTCCAGGTCAGTCTGATCACCGTCGCGCAGTACACCGCGTGGATCCTGATCGGGCTGCCGGCCGGCGTGATCGTGCAGCGACTGCCGCTCCGCGGCACCCAGGCCGAGATGGACGCGTTGCGAGCCGTCGCGGTCGCGTCCGTACCGGTCGCGTGGGCCCTGGACGTACTGCGGCTGTGGCAGTTGATCGTGGTCGCGTTCGTGGCGCACGGGGCCGCGGGCGCGGTGTGGATGCGGCGAGGGCGCGGACGCGGCGCGGGCGCGGACGCGGCGCG
>NZ_JBHZAV010000223.1:0-13861 GCF_042754445.1 Embleya sp. NPDC059213 | reverse complement strand
CAGGCACGGTGCCGCCCCGGGCGTATCCGACCGGACCCGGGTCTGCGCCGGCGGAGTCCGGACCGACCTTGAGCAGGCCCAACTCGTCGACCCGGGCCAGGCTGCCGCCGCCCGCGCCGATCTCGACCAGGTCGACCGAGGGGATCGAGCACGGGTAGCCCGAGCCCTTCTTGAACCGGTAGACCCGGGCCACCTCGAACGCGTTGGTCAACTCCGGCCGATAGTCCTCGATCAGACAGGACTTCGCGGTGGTGCCGCCCATGTCGAAGCAGAACAGCCGCTCCTCGCCCAGGCGTCGGGCGTACCAGACACCGGCCAGGGCGCCGGCGGCCGGACCGGACTCGACCAGCCGAATCGGCACCCGGCGGGCGTCGTCGGCGGAGACCACGCCGCCGTTGGAGAGCATCATCAGCACCGAGGCGCCGAAGCCCTCGGCGGTCAACCAGGACTGGAGTTCGGCCAGGTAGGGGCCGATCACCGGCATCGTGGCCGCGTTGCACGCGGTGGTGACCATGCGCGGATACTCGCGGATCTGCGGCGTCACCTCGTGCGACGCGCACACCGGCACCGAGAGCCGCTTGGCCAGTCCCTCGGCGACCGCGCGCTCGTTGGCCGCGTTCGCGTACGAGTTGAGCAGGCACACCGCGACGGCCTCGACCCGATCGGCGGCCAACCGGGCCGCCAGCGCGTCGAGTTCGGCCTCGCTCGGTGCGGTGCACACCTCGCCGGTCGCGGTGGTGCGCTCGTCGATCTCGAAGACCAGCTCGCGCGGGATGGGCGGGGCCGGGAACTCGATCTGGAGGTCGTACATGTCGTACCGGTGCTCGTTGCGGATCTCCAGCGTGTCGCCGAAGCCCGAGGTGGTCACCAGTGCGGCTCGGCCGGTCTTGCCCTCGATCAGGGCGTTGGTGATCAGCGTGGTCGCGTGCACGATCGGCCGGGTGATGTCGGCCGGCGTGATGCCGGCCTTGGACAGCGCGGAGGTCACGCCCGCCCGAACCCCGCCGAGCGGGGCGGACGGGGTGGTCAACGTCTTCTCGACCACCACGCGGCCGGTGTCGGCATCCAACAGGACCACGTCGGTGAAGGTGCCACCGATGTCTACGGCAAGGCGCCAGTCGGTCACGTCAGCCCTCCTCTTCTTCTCGGTGTGGGAGTGATCTCGCGGTGGTAGGGGACTTCGCGGTGGTGGGGGGACGCGGGCATGGCGTTCACCCGTTCGTGGGCCGGGCCGGCAGCGCGAGCACGGTCGGCGGATCTGGCACCGGCTCGACCTCCTCGCGGCCTGCGGTGGCCTCGGCCGCCGCGTCCAGGTGCCACAACCAGTCGGCGGGCAGGTCGTCCACGTGGTAGATGGCCTCGACCGGGCAGACCGGCTCGCAGGCACCGCAGTCCACGCATTGCTCGGGATGGATGTAGAGCATGCGGTCGCCCTCGAAGATGCAGTCGACCGGGCATTCGGTCACGCAGGTGAGGTCCTTGACGTCCACGCAGTTCGCGCCGATGACGTAGGTCATGCGGGACCACCTCCCACGCGCGGTTGCGGCTCGGGCACCGTCCAGGCGTCGCCGCCGAGCAGGTCGGCGACGCTGCCGGGACCACGCTCGGCGAGCGCCCGCTCGCCCTGCTCGACCACCAGCCGGTCGTACGCGGGCCGCCGCACACTGCGGAACACCCCGATCGGGGTGGGCCCGCCGGCCTCGGGCAACCGGGACAGCGCGAACGCGGGCACCGGATCGCTCGTCTGCGCGTCGTGCGTGACCGCGACGTCGTCCGGGCCACCGGGCCGCAGCCCGCCGCCGGGATCACGCACCACGGTGCGCGCGCCGTCCGGCCCGTAGCGCATCGGCGCGCCGTGTTCGAGCCGCAATACGAAGTCGTCGCGCACACCGGGCGTCTTGAGCTGCTCGAACGCGCCGTCGTTGAAGATGTTGCAGTTCTGGTAGATCTCCACCAGTGCGGTGCCCTCGTGGGCCGCCGCCGCGCGCAGCACCGAGGTCAGGTGCTTGCGGTCGGAGTCGATGGTGCGGGCGACGAAGCCCGCCTCGGCGCCGAGCGCGAGCGAGACCGGGTTGAACGGGTGGTCGAGCGAACCCGCCGGGGTGGACTTGGTGATCTTGCCGGTCTCGGAGGTCGGCGAGTACTGACCCTTGGTCAGGCCGTAGATCCGGTTGTTGAACAGCAGGATCTTCAGGTTGACGTTGCGCCGCAGCGCGTGGATCAGGTGGTTGCCGCCGATCGAGAGCGCGTCGCCGTCACCGGTGACCACCCACACGCTCAGGTCGGGCCGCGAGACGGCGAGTCCGGTGGCGATCGCCGGGGCGCGGCCGTGGATCGAGTGCATCCCGTAGGTGTCGAGGTAGTACGGGAAGCGGCTGGAGCAGCCGATGCCCGAGACGAAGACGATGTTTTCCCGGCGCAGGCCCAGTTCGGGCAGGAAGCCCTGGACGGCGGCCAGGATGGCGTAGTCGCCGCATCCCGGGCACCAGCGCACCTCCTGGTCGCTGCGGAAGTCGCGGGCGGACAGCGGGGGATCCGCCGCCGATCCGGCGATGGTGAGAAGCCGTGACTCAGACATCGGCGGCGACCTTCTCGATCGCGGTGCGCAGCTCGGCCACCTTGAACGGCATGCCGCGCACCTGGGTGAGGGATTCGACGTCGACCAGGTACCGGGCACGCAGCAGTCGCGCGAGCTGGCCCAGATTCATCTCCGGAACCAACACTCGGCGGTAGCGGGCGAGCACCGTGCCCAAGTCGGCGGGGAGCGGGTCGAGGTGGCGCACGTGGGCCCGGGCCACCGAGCCGCCCGCGGCGCGAACCTCGGCGCACGCGGCGGCGATCGGCCCGGCGGTGGAGCCCCACCCGAGCACCAGCACCTCGGCGCTCCCGTCCGGGTCGTCGACGGTCAGCGGCGGCACGTCGCGGGCGATCCCGTCCACCTTGGCCCGCCGGGTGCGCACCATCAGGTCGTGGTTGGCCGCGTCGTAGGAGATCTCGCCGGTGCGGTCGGCCTTCTCCAGGCCGCCCACCCGGTGCTCCAGGCCGGGCGTACCGGGCACCGCCCACGGCCGGGCCAGGGTGTGCGGATCCCGCAGATAGGGCTGGAAGCAGGGCGCGCCGGCCGCGTCGACCGCGTTCGGGCCGGTCGCGAACGCGGGGTCGATCGTGGGAAGTTCGTCGAGCTCCGGGACCCGCCACGGCTCCGAGCCGTTGGCCAGGTAGCCGTCGGACAGCAGTACCACCGGGGTGCGGTAGGTGACCGCGATCCGCACCGCCTCGACCGCCGCGTCGAAGCAGTCGCCGGGGGAGGAGGCGGCCAACACCGGCACCGGCGATTCGCCGTTGCGGCCGTACAACGCCTGCAACAGGTCGGCCTGTTCGGTCTTGGTGGGCAACCCGGTCGAGGGGCCGCCGCGTTGCACGTCCACGATCACCAGCGGCAGTTCGAGCGAGACCGCCAGCCCGATCGTCTCGGCCTTGAGCGCGAGCCCGGGGCCGGACGTGGTGGTCACCCCCAGGGCGCCACCGAACGCCGCGCCCAGTGCCGCGCCGATCCCGGCGATCTCGTCCTCGGCCTGGAACGTGGTCACGCCGAACTGCCGGTGTCGACTCAGCTCGTGCAGGATGTCGGAGGCGGGCGTGATCGGATACGAGCCCAGGAACAGCGGCAGCCCGGCCCGGTCGGCGGCGGCGATCAGCCCGTAGGCGAGCGCCCGGTTGCCGGTGATGGTGCGATGCCTGCCGGGAGTTCGCGGCGCGGCCGGCACCTCGTGGCTGACCGCGAACGACTCGGTGGTCTCGCCGAAGTTCCAACCCGCGGTGAACGCCGCCACGTTGGCGGCGGCCAGGTGCGGACGCGCGGCGAACTTCTCCCGCAGGTAGGCCACGGTGGCCTCGGTGGGGCGGTGGTACAGCCACGACACCAGGCCCAGGGCGAACATGTTCTTCGCCCGCTCGGCATCCTTGCGCGGCAGCTCGAAGGCGCGCAGCGCCTCGACGGTCAGGCCGGTCAGCGGCACGGCGTGCAGCCGGTAGTCGGCCAACGAATCGTCGGTGAGCGGGTCGACGCCCGCCGGGTAGCCCGCCTTGACCAGGTTGCGCGGGGTGAACTCGTCGGCGTCCACGATGATCTGGGCACCGCGCGGCAGCTCGGGCAGGTTCACCCGCAGCGCGGCCGGGTTCATCGCGACCAGCACATCGGCCGCATCGCCGGGAGTGGTGACCCGGTGGTCCGCGAACTGCACCTGGAACGCGGAGACCCCCGGAAGGGTGCCCGCAGGGGCGCGGATCTCGGCCGGAAAGTCGGGAAAGGTGGACACATCGTTGCCGAAAAGCGCGGTCTGCGCGGTGAACCGGTCGCCGGCAAGCTGCATGCCGTCGCCGGAGTCACCGGCGAACCGGATGACCACCCGGGATACGGGGGTGACCTGCTGAGACATGATCGCGACTCCTGATCACAGGCACGGCGAAGCCAACACGCGGCACCCAAAGAAGAAAAACCCACTGGACGAACGAACCTCGACCCACCAAGGGCCCGAACCCGGCCCGCCCTGCATCCGAGACCAACAGACCGAAGCCCGTGCGGCCTCCAGCCGGCCTCGCGCCCCAGGCCCGCCGGCCCGGCGTTCGACGACGACAGGCCAAGGCCCGTGTGGCCTCCAGCCGGCCTCGCGCGCGAGGCCCGCCGGTCCAATTCCAGCCCGTCCGGCGTTCGAGGACAAGCAGGCCGAAGGCCGTTCGGTCCGCGGCCCGACCCGCACCCGAGACCCACCGGTCCAAATCCAACCCGCCCGGCATCCGAGGGCAACAGACCCAAGGCCGCTCGAACTTCATCCGGATTCGCGCCCGGGGCCCGCCGGTCCAATGCCAGCCGGTCCGGCATCCGAGGGCAACAGACCCAAGGCCGTTCGAACTTCATCCGGATTCGCGCCCGGGGTCTGCCGGTCCAATGCCAGCCGGTCCGGCATCCGAGGGCAACAGACCCAAGGCCGTTCGGTCTTGGGCCGGATTCGGGTCCGGGGTCTGCCGGTCCAGTTCCAGCCGGTCCGGCGTTTGAGGACAAACGGGCCGAAGGCCGTGTGGTCTTCAGCCGGCCTCGCGCGCGAGGTCCGCCGGCCCAAATCCAGCCCGTCCGGCGTTTGAGGACAAGCAGGCCGCCAGGCCGCTCCGAACCCAGCCCGTCCGGCGCATGAGGACCAGCGGCCCACCGGCCGATCAGACGGATGCGCCCCCATGGACCGCATCGCGCAACCGCTCCACGAGCAATTGCGGCTTCGCCGATCCCCACACGTTCCGGCCGAAGGCCACCCCCGCACCGCCGGCGTCGACGACGCCCTTGGCCAGCGCGACGACCTCGTCCTCGCTGTCCGACTTGGGGCCGCCCAGCGCCACGACCGGGACCGGACACGCCGCGACCACGTCGGCGAACTCCTCGGGCCGGCCCGGGCACACCGTCTTGACGATGTCCGCGCCCAGTTCGGCGCCGATCCGCGCCGCGCGGGCCACCGTCTCCGTGGTCCACGGCACCGCCTTGCCCCATCCGCCGGGAATCATCTCGGCCATCACCGGCAGGCCGAGCTGTTCGCACTCCGAGGTCAACCGGGCCAGGCGCTGGAGCGACAGGTGCTCGTCGGGCGCGCCGGGGAAGGCCAGCACCACCACACAGTCCGCACCCAACTTCAGCGCCTGCTCGGGCAGATGCATGATGTCGGTGACATCGCCCGGGGCGAAGTCGCCCAACTCCGAGGCACCACCGTCGATTCGCAACACCAGCCCCGAATCGGCGAAGGTATCGGCGTAGGCCCGGGCCAGATGCCAGGTCGCGAGCACCGCGTCCGGCCCGCCGGCGGCGATCTGCGCCATCGGCTCACCCAACGGCGGCCCCTCGCCCATGTAGGCGGCGTGGTCGATCGCGACGAACACGGCGCGGCCGTCCGCACCGAACATCCGGCGCATCCGGCGGAGCTTGCCTGCCCCGGTGGCGGAAAAGGTCTGCACAGTCGTTCCCTTCGATGGTTGTCAGCGTTGGTTTTCGGCGTCGGCCGTCGAAGCCGCCGTCTGCCGCTCGAACTCGGCGCCGTCCCAGTAGTCCACGCGATGCGCGATCAGGTCGCCCACCACACGAAGCCGGAACACCCCACGGATCCGCAACGGTTCGGCGCCCGCCGAACCGCCGCGCAGACGGAACGTCATGGTGTACGCGAGCGCGGCCCGATCACCGTCCACGAGCAGGTCCTCGACGGCGTAGCGCAATTCCCCGAACTCGGCCAGAAATTGCGGCAGTCGCTCGCGATACGCGACCCGTCCGTGCAGACTGCGACCCAGCGCCGAGGTGTGCTCGTTGTGGAAGTCCACACTCACCCGGGCCGCGATCGCCGCCGGATCACCGGAGTTGAGCGCCGCGAGATACGCCTCGGCGGCTCGTCGGGTCCGCGCCGGATCGCTCACGCGTCGGCCCGGTCGCCCCACAGCTCGCGGACCTCCGCGAACACCTGCTGGTTGTGCGAGATCTCCACCACGTTGCCGTCCGGGTCCTTGAGCGCGCAGATGTAGCCCACCGGAGGTGGTACATCCATCGGCTCCCAGTGCAGGCACCCGGCGGCGCGGGCCCGGTCCGCGATGGCGTCGACGTCCGCGCGGGCGGCCACCTCCATGCCCAGGTGCGCGAACGGGGTGAGCTGCGGCTGCGGCTTGCCCTTGTCCTTGTCGAAGGCGACCAGGACCAGCACGAACGGCGTGTGCACCTGGTTGGGGTTGGACAACCAGGCATTGGATCCCGCGGCATCGCTGTGCCGCGAGACCACCACCAGCGGGGTGAACGAGGTGTAGAACTCGACCGCCGCCTCCAGGTCGGACGACGGCAGCGCGATATGGGTCCAGCGGGCCTCGGTCAGCGTCGGTTCCATCGCGGTGGCTCCTCTCACGTTCCGGTGTGTCGGGGTTGGTGTCGAACTGCCACGAGCCCAGGGCGGCGGCAGCGGCGATCGCTCGCTCAGTCGATCGCGCCGGTGAACTCGTCGGCCGCCAGCGGCGTGGCCACGTCCTCGCGGATCAGCCGCATCATGTGCTGTGCGCGGCCCTCCCAGGCACTGGGCGGCCCGACCCGATAGAACGGCGAACGCAGGTTCTCCATCAGCACGGTCACCATGTCCGTGTCCTCCTTGTTGGTCAGCTCCAGGTTGACCAACTCGCGCTCCTGGAGCTCGATGTCGTCGGTCAGCCCGTAGATCCGGGAGAACAGCCGGGTCCGGTCCGGTGCGATCGGGTCGGCGCGCACCATGATCAACTGGGACGCGTAGGGCAGCGGGGTGAGATTGGGGTAGACGAACTCCGCGTAGCTGCCGCGCAGATCCTCCTCGCCCAGGTCGGTACGCCCGAGCGACATGTCGTACGCGTCGCTGTGCGGCTTGTAACCGCTGGTGGTCCGACCCTCGAAGCGCACGATGGTGTCCATCTGCTTGCGCACCTTGTTCAGCCGCCGGTGCACGAACCGCACGTGGTAGTCGTCGTTGGAGTTCTCCACGAACGCCTTCCAGTTGAACGGGTATTCCTCGTCCAACTCGCGGTGATAGCGGTGGTACTCGCCGATCTTGTACGCCTGGTAGCGCGGCAACAGCGGCGCGATCCACTCCTCGAACGTCGGCGCCTTGTGCGACAGGCACGCGAAGACGAGCTTGTCGAAGGCCACATGCACCCGAATGGGCACCAGGCCGTACTGCTGCATCGGGAAGTCCGGACCGTACATCCGGTTCATGTCCGGAATCGACAGCAGCCTGCCGTCGAGACCGTAGGTCCAGGCGTGGTACGGGCACGCGAACGCCTTGCCGCAGTTGCCCGCCGGATCGAAGGCGACGCCCGAGGCCCGGTGCCGGCAGTTGTTCAGGAAACCCTTGATCGAGCCGTCCCGCTGCTTGACCACCAGCACCGACTGGCTGCCGATCCGCCCGGTGATGAAGTCGCCGGGGCGGCGCAGATCCTCCGTGTCGCCCAGCCACACCCACGAGCGGGCGAAGACCCGGATCATCTCCAGATCGAACAGATCCCGGTCCCAGACCTCCCACGGCTGCAACATCTCGCTCGGCAGGGGAGCGACCACGAGCCCGTCGCCCTCTCGCGTCGCCGCGGTCCGGCGAAGTTCCGCCACCCGCTCGTCCAGGGCACGTTCGGCAGCCCCAAGCTGGTCAGTCGGCACAGCTTCCTCCCCGTCACCTGGGATGTTTGCGATACAGCCGAAGGTAGGCGCCGGGAAACGGCCCCGATATGTGCTTCAGGCACGAACAAACGGCCCGTGCGCTGCGCCGGGACCACATCGGTGCACACGCGCGGTCGTGCCAGCCTCGGGGGGAGGACGTGCGTGGATCACCTTTGGAGGGCACCCGTGGAGTACACCCCGCTAGGTCGCACCGGCATCCAGGTCAGCCGGTTGTGCCTGGGCACGATGATGTTCGGCGCGTGGGGCAACCCGGATCACGACGCGTGCGTACGGATGGTGCATCGCGCGCTCGACGCCGGGATCAACCTGGTGGACACCGCCGACGTGTACGCGTTCGGCGAGAGCGAGGCGATCCTGGCCAAGGCACTCAAGGGCCGGCGGGACGACGTGGTGCTGGCGACCAAGTTCGGCGAGGCGATGGACCCCGACGCGCCGCTGCGCCGCGGGGCCTCCCGGCGCTGGATCTTCCGCGCCGTGGAGGACAGCCTGCGCCGCCTGGAGACCGACCACCTCGACCTCTACCAAATGCACCGCCCCGACCCGAACACCGACCCGGACGAGACGCTCGGCGCCCTGAGCGACCTGGTCCGCCAGGGCAAGGTGCGCGCGATCGGTTCCTCCGCGCTGCCCGCGGAGGGCATCGTCGAGGCCCGGTGGATCGCCGAGCGACGCGGCCACGAGCCCTTCGCGGTCGAGCAGTTGGCCTATTCGGCGTTCGCCCGCCACGCGGAGACGGCCGCACTGCCCACATGTGGGCGGTACGGCCTGGGCGTGTTGGTCTTCAGTCCGCTCAACGGCGGCTGGCTGACCGGCAAGTACCGCGCGGGCCAGAGTGTTTCGGCGGACTCGCGGGCGGTGCGCAACGCCGAGCACTTCGACCACGCGGACGCCGCCGTGCGGGCCGCGAAGACCGCGCTGGTCGAGGAATTCGCCGCCATCGCCGAGGACGCGGGCTGCTCGCTGCCGGAACTGGCACTGGCCTTCGCGCTGGCCCATCCCAACGTCACGTCGGCGATCATCGGCCCCCGCACCGAGACCCAACTGGAGTCGCAACTCGGCGCCTGTGCGGTCGAGTTGTCCCCGGAGATCCTCACCCGCCTGGACGCCCTGGTCGCCCCCGGCACCGACGTCAACCCGGCGGATTCGCCCTACCCACGCCCGATCCTGCACCGGGGGTGAGTGCCACCGCGCCGGGGCAGGGGGAATGCCTTCGCCGGCCCGCCGGACTCCTGCTGCGGCCGGTTCGCCGGACTGCTACCGCCGCTCTCCTACCGCCCGATTCCCACCGCCGAACCGCTACCGCCGCCCTCCCATTGCCGTACTCCCGCCGCCACCCAGACGGGCACGCAGCAGATTGGGATCGGTGGCGGTGAAGAAGGCCGCGCTGAGCACATACACCTCGCGCCCGCGCACCGCCACGGACGTGGGGTTCTGCAGCCCGTCACCGGCGTCCAGGACGGTACTCACCGCACCGTCCGAGGTCACCCGCACGACCCGGTTCGGGGCGTTGATCGCGGCGAGCAGCTCGTCGCCGCGCCCGGTGAACGCGATGTCGTCGATGCCGATCAGGCCCGACGCCCTGACCTGGGGTGTTCCGGCCCGGTTGCCGGCGCGGATCGGCATGCGCAGCAGTGTGCCCCGGTCCAGGTTGGTCACCCACAGGGCGCCGTCGTGCACCTTCGCGCCGTCGGCCCCGAGGAAGCCGGAAGCGGCGAGTTCGGGGGCGGTGGACCACGCGGTCGGGGTGCCGCCGGCGACCGGGACGGTCCAGACCGTGCCGAGCACCGAGTCGGCGATGTAGAAGTGGCCGCCGCGCCGATCCAGGGCCAGCCCGTTGGGTACGCCGTCGGCGGGCAACGCGGCGATGCGCTGCGGGGCCCGGCCGGGACGGACGCGCCAGAGCCCGGTCAGGTCGGCGGTGCCGGCCGCGTACAACACGTACACCGTGCCGTCCGCCGTGCGCACGATGCCGGTGGTCATCGGCGCGTCGAGAGCCGGCGGGTGCGCTCCGGCGTCGGCGGGGGCGGGCAGGGTCGCCAGGATGTGCGTCCTGCCGAGTGCGTCGACCCGGGCCACCTGGCGGCTGCGGGCGAACACGACGTACGCCGAGCCGTCGGGCAACAGGTCGATGTTCTCCGCCTGTTGCCCGGCCGCCAGGTCGAAGTGCGCGGCGATCCGGACATCGGTCAGCGGCCCGCCGGTCGCCGGCGCGGCACCGGCCGGGGCGGTCGTGACGAAGGTGGTCGCGGCCAGTGCGACGGCTGCGACGGTGAGCTTGAGCTTGCGCTGGGACATGGTTCCTTCACTGTTTTCGGGCATGCGGCGGCCGAGGTACGGCGCCGTGGTCGGGCACGACATGGGGGATGGCAGGGGAGGGCGGCGGCAGGGCGCGCGGGATCGCCGGCGTACCGGCGCGGCACCGCCGCGGGCGCCGGGGAGCGTACGGTTCAGCCGGTGCGGGCCGGGTCCACGCCCGGACGCGGTGAGGTCGCCTCGCGGGATTCGGTGGCGTGCGCGAGCAGGGCCAGCGCGGTCGCCGACGGGGAGTCGGGCGCGGCCGTGGCCACCACCAGCGCCGGGCCGGTTCCCTGCGGGCTCTGCAACGTCTGCTGGGTGACGGTCAGCGTGCCGACCAGGGGATGGCGCATCTCGTAGTCGGCGACATGGCAGGCGACGATCCGATGGTCCGCCCACATCGCGGCGAACTCCCGGCTGCGCATCGTCAGTTCGCCGATCAACCGGGCCAGCGCGGCGTCTTCGGGATGGCGCCCGGCGGTCAGTCGCAGGTTGCCGACCACGGTTCTGGCCTTGGCCTGCCAGTCGGCGTACAGGTCGCGGGTGTGCGGGTCGAGGAACACCATCGCGGTCAGGTTCGGCCGCCGACCCGGCTCGCTCGGACCGCCCGGGTCGAGATGGCCCGCGAACAGCGCGTGACCCTGCCGATTCCAGGCCAGCACGTCGCCACTGCGACCGATCGCGACGGCGGGCGTGCCGTCCAGGGCGGTCAGCAGGGCGGTGGTGGACGCGGTGACGCGTTCCGGGCGTGGCCGACCGGCGGTGCCGCCGCGACTCGGGGCGGTGGCCAGGAGGTGCAGGTGGGCCCGCTCGGAGTCGTTCAGGCGCAGGGCGTTCGCGATGGCGTCGAGCACCTCCCGCGACGCGTTGCGGGATTCGCCGCGCTCCAGGCGGGCGTAGTAGGGCGCGCTGATGCCCGCGAGCAGCGCCAACTCCTCGCGTCGCAGGCCCGGTACCCGACGCCGCTCACCGTAGGTGCGCAGCCCGACGTCCGCGGGGCGCAGCCGGCCCCGGCGGGCGCGGAGGAAGTCGGCGAGATGCCCGTTCGTGTTCATGCAGTCGAGTATGCGAACCATCGGCGCCGGGCGCCGCACCCTGCCGGGGTACGGATCCGCGCGGCGCCGATACGCCCGTACCCGCGATCCGGTGCGGATCGCGGGTACGGGTGCGCACGGCCGCCTCGGTGCGAGGCGCTACCTCACTTCTCCCACATCACGATCTGGTTGCCCCACGGGTCCAGGAACGAGGCGTGTTGTCCGCCGAACTCCTCCCAGAAGCACTGCTCCCACAGCGCGGTCGCACCCAGCAGCACGGCCTTGTTCAGGTATTCGCTGGGTGCCGCGTCGACCAGGATGTACACCCGGGCGTGCAGTCCCGCGCGGGTCTGCTGGGGCAGCGGCGCCGGGTCGGGCACCTGGGCGACCTCGTCGTACAGGCCCAGGTGCAGCCCCTCGCCCGGCACGATCTGGTGGAAGACGCCCTGCGGGCGTGGGTTGATGGTCCAGCCGAACAGTTCGCGGTAGAACTCGGTGGTCGCGTCGATGTCGGGCGTGGGCATGTCGACGAAGACCAGGGTGTTGGTCATGCGGGGTCCTTTCCGGGGGGAACTCGGGTGCACCGAACGGGATCCGACGCGGCGTCGGACTCGGGGACGGGCGGGACGGGCGGGAGGGACGGGACGGACGGAACCGACAGGCGTCGGACTCGGGGACCGCCGGGGTCAGACCTGGTGGGCGTGGCCGTGGGTGAAGTACGTGCCCTTGTCGCGCCACAGCACGACCTCGTTGCCCCACGGGTCGCGGAACGCCGCGTAGCGGGCCTCGAACTCGGCCCACGGCTTCTCCTCCCACAACACGCTCGCGCCGGCGGCGACCGCCTTGTCGAGGTAGACGGGCGGCTCGTCGACCATCACGTAGATGCGCGGCACCGGACCCACCGCCGGGCTTGCCTCGCGGCGGATCCCGAGGTTGGGCTTGACGCCCGGGAGCACCTCGCTGAACTCGCCGGCGGGTCGCCGCTTGAAGTCCCAGTCGAACAGCGCCGCGTAGAAGGCCGAGGTGGCCTCCACGTCGGGGGTCGGCAGGTCCATGAAGATCACCGGATTGGGCACGTCGGCTCCTCGGAGCGAATCGGTTCGGATCGGATGGGTTCGGCGCACACCGGTTCGGCAGGCGTCGCCGCGGCGGGCGTCGCTTCGGCGCGGGCGGCAACGCCGGCCCCCGCGGGTACGGACACCCGCGCCTGTGCGGCGTCGCCGAGTTCGAGGAAGCGGCGCAGGCCGGTCGCGTACTCGGGGTGCGGTTCGGGCTCGAACACGGTCATCGCCGGGCGCGGCCAGTCGCCGGCCCGCCCGGCGCCGGGCACGGGCCACCAGCCCGCCCCGGCCCCGGCGGCGAGCGCCGCGCCGTAGGCGGCCAGGTCGGTCTCCGCGGGCACCTCGACCGGCACGCCGAGCACGGCGGCCTTGATCGAGCACCACAGCGGGCTGCGCGCGGGCGATCCGGCGCAGACCAGGGTGGTCGGGCGGGCGCCGCGCGCGCTCAGTTCCAGGGCGATGTGCGCGAGCCCGTACGCGGCGCCTTCAAGGACCGCGCGGGCCAGTTCGCCGGGCCCGGCGCCCGCGCTCAGGCCGAAGACCTCGCCGCGCAACTCCCGGTTCCAGCGCGGTGCGCGCTCGCCCTCCAGATACGGCAACACCATTACGCCGCGGGCGCCCGGCGGCACGTGCGCGGCCAACCCGAGCAGGTCGCGCACGTCGCGCCCGGTGAGATCGCGCAGCCACTCCAGGATCAGCCCGTGCGCGGCCACCGGGCCGCCGACTATGTCGATCCCGGGCACCGCCGAGGGCAGCGCGTACGCGTCGGCGGCCGGCGAGCCCGCGGCCACCGCGACGGCGAGCCCACCGGTGCGCCCGCCGGGATCCATCGCCCGGCCGGGCCGGTCCAGGCCACCCGCCCAGAACGCCAGATACGCGTCCTGCGCGCCGGCCACCAGCGGCGTGCCCGCCGCGATGTCGTGCCCGGTGCCGACCGTGCCCAGCACCGACCCGGTCGGCACGATCGGCCCGTACCCGGTCAGCGGCGGATCCCCCGGCCAGCGGGCCTGCGCCCGCTCCGCGCCGAACCGCGCGGCCAGCCAGTCGTAGAGCTGCCACGCCCGCACGTCACTGCCGTGCTCGGCGCGCAACGCGGCGTGCTGCGCGTGGTGTTGCTCGACCGGCGAGCCGGTCGCGCCCGCCGGATGCCGGCAGGTCAGCGCCGACGCGGTGCCCGGTCGGGGCACCGCGTCGGGCACCCTGGTGGGGCTGTGCCCGCCCCGGCACAGTGCGGGGGGACGGGGCGCCCCGGGGACCAG
>NZ_JBHZAV010000222.1:0-14004 GCF_042754445.1 Embleya sp. NPDC059213 | reverse complement strand
GCGGGGCCCCCGCCCGCCTCTACCCGCAGGTGCACGTCTCGGCCACTGCTCGCCGCACCCGCACCGGCCGGGAGCGTGCGCCGCGCCCGGGGAAGACGTGGGCGCGGCGCACGCGCGGATGCGGGATCGGCCGGCGAAGCCGGAGAACTGCCAGGTGTATTGCCGCTGCGGAGCCTTGGCCCAAGTGATGAACCGGATCGCCTTGGCGTCGTCTTCCGTGTCGAGCGGGTCGAATACGTAATGGACGAAGTGGTGGCCGGCGGAGCCGGTGCCGTTGGGCGCCTTGCCGTCCACTCTGCCGAGGGTGAATCCGTTGGTGTGCTTCACGACCCCGGTCGGCGGGGACGTCCGCGCGCCGTACGCCGCCCGGCCGAACGGGATGACGGCGTCGGCCCAGGTGATCGCCGGGACGTCGCCCGGGCCCGGGTTGGCCTCGCTTCGGGCGAACGAGCAGTCGCGTACCCCGCCCCGCCGTTCCCGGCGCAGCGCGGCGGGATCAGACGGCCACGGGTGGGTGCCGTAGTAGGCGTCGCAGCCGGGCTTGCCGAGGCTGAACGGTGTCGTGCGGTTCAGGGCGGTGATCGAGGTGTTCGAGTCCGAATCGACTTCGGCGGTGTATTCGTCGGTGAGGACTTTCGTGTAGGGGGCGGCCGAACCGCCGCTCGCGACGACCACCCCCGGTGCGGCGCCGGCGGCCCCGGAACGGCCCGGGGGACCGGTCGGTGAGGTGGCGCGCGGAAGTGGTGCACGGAACATCCCCGACAGATCCCTTGACCTGGTCAAGTTGACCGATCGTCGTTAGCCTCCGAGCCCTGCCCGCCGACGCGACACGTGTCGCATCTCGGGTGACGGACCATCAGGAGACGGGAGTGGCCATGACCTTGGACATCGGCACCGTGGCGGATGCCGGGCTGTTCGTGAACGGAGCCTGGGCGCCCGGTGGCAACGGCCGGTTCGAGGACGTCTCGCCCGGAGACGGATCGGTACTCGCCACGATCGCGGACGGCGGCGTCGCGGACATGGTCGGCGCCGTCCGGGCCGCCCGAACGGCCTTCGACCGCGGGCCCTGGCCGCGCATGTCGCCCGCCGAGAGGTCCGCCTGCCTGGCCGAGCTCGCCGCGGGTCTGACCAAGCATCAGGACTTCTTCGATCACCTGTCCCGGGTCGAATGGGGCGTCGCCAACGACCGCCCCGGCCAGGTGATGGCCGCCGCCTCGATCGCCGCCGGCGCCGCGCAGTTGGCGCTCGTACCGGCCGAGGAAGCATTGACCGGTCCCGGCACGGTGGGCACCCTCGTGCACGAGCCGCACGGGGTGGTCGCGGCCGTGACACCGTGGAACTACCCGCACACGCTGAATCTGACCAAGGTCGCCAACGCGATCGCGGCCGGCAACACCGTCGTACTCAAGCCGTCCCCGCTCAGCCCGCTCGCGGCGCCGGCGCTGGCCTGGATCATCGACCACGAGACGAGCATCCCGGCCGGCCTGGTCAACGTGGTGACCACCACGTCCCTGGACGCGGCCCGCGCGCTCACCGGGCATCCGGACGTCGACATGATCAGTTTCACCGGCAGTACGGTGGTCGGCAAGCAGATCGCGGCCGATGCCGCCGTCACGCTCAAGCGCGTCGTGCTCGAACTCGGCGGCAAGTCCGCCTCGATCCACCTCGACGACCTGCACCCGGACGCCTACGACACACTCGCCGCGCAGACCCTGTTCGACGGCTGCACCCGACACGCCGGGCAGGTCTGCGTGTTGCAGAGCCGCCTGTTCGTGCCGGCCGCCCGGGAGAAGGAGATCGTCGAGCGGCTGGTCGCCCTGGCGGCGGCGGTTCGGGTGGGCGACCCGCGCGCGAGCACCACCGAGATGGGTCCGCTGATCAGCGGAGCCCAGGCCGACCGGGTGCTGTCCGACATCGCGGGCGCGGTGGCCGAGGGCGGCGTGATCGCGCACGGCGGCGGTCGGGTGGAGGTGCCCGGCGGCGGGCACTACATCGCGCCGACCATCCTGACCGGAATCACCAACACGATGCGGATCGCGCGCGAGGAGGTCTTCGGTCCGGTCCTCGCGGTGATCCCCTACCGCGACCCGGACGAGGCCGTCGCGATGGCCAACGACTCGCGATTCGGCCTGGTGGGCGCGGTACACGGCGCCGACCCCGAGCGCGCCGCGGCGGTCGCGCGCCGGATCCGCGCGGGACAGGTGACCGTGAACGGCGCTCGCGCGCTCGGCCCGTTCGGCGGCTTCCGGGAAAGCGGCCTCGGCCGCGAACAGGGCCTGGCGGGCCTGCGCGAGTTCACCGAGACCAAGGGCGTCAGCCGCCCGGCGTAGGCACGCGCGAGCGGGGTGTGTTGCTCGGCGAACACGTCGTCGAGCAGCGCCCGGGTCCGCGCCGCGGGGGTGCACGCGGGTGCACACGCACCATGCCCGTGTACCCCCGCGGCCCCGGGCCTCCGCACGATGCGGCACCCGCGCAAGTGCGCTGCGGTCGCCCGCGGTTCCGTACAACGTCCTCGCCACGCGCTCGGCGCAACAGGCCGACGGGCGACAGGCGATGGGCGGCGGGTGTCGGGTGTCGGGCGACGGAGCCATTCCCCGCTCACCCGTCGACACCGTCGGACATCGAGACAGTCGGATATCGAAACATCCAGCCTTCGGGACCCGAGAGAGGCATCCATGCGCGCGGCCATTCTGACCACCCAGCCCGGCACCCTGGACATCGTCGACATCGAGATCGATCTCCCCGGTCCCGGCGAGGTGTTGGTGCGGACCGCGGCGTGCGGTCTGTGTCACTCCGACATCCACATCCTCGACGGCGCGATCCCCCACCAGCGCCCGGCCGTGCTCGGCCACGAGGCGTCCGGGACGGTCGTCGCGGTCGGCCCGGGTGTCACCCGGGTCGCGCCCGGCGATCATGTCGTCGCGTGCCTGTCGGTGTTCTGCGGCCGCTGCCCGCAGTGCGCGCGCGGCCGGACCTGGCTGTGCTCGGACAAGGCCGCCACCATGCGCGACGCCGACGGTCCGCCCCGGCTGTCCAGGAACGGACAGCCGGTGAACGCGAGTTCGTGGATCGGCGGGCTGGCCGAGCAGATGCTCCTGCACCAGAACGCGGTGGTCGCGATCGACCCGGCGATGCCGCTCGACGTGGCCGCGGTGATCGGCTGCGCGGTGACCACCGGTGTCGGCGCCGCCTGGCGCAGCGCCGACATCCGGGCCGGCGAAACCGTCGCGGTGCTCGGCTGCGGCGGCATCGGCCTCAACATCGTCCAGGGTGCGCGTCTGCGCGGCGCGGGGCGGGTGATCGCGATCGACCTGCAACCGGCCAAGCGTGAACTCGCCCGCGCGCTCGGCGCGACCGACACGATCGACGCGGCGTCACACGACGCGGTGGCCGAAGTCCTCGCGCTGACGGCGGGGTTCGGCGTCGACCACGCCTTCGAGGCGATCGGCCTGGAGGCCACCATCGGCCAAGCCGTGGCGATGACGTCGCCGGGCGGGACGGCGTACGTGGTCGGGGTCACCCCGATGACCGCGACCGTGAACGTGCCGGGCTACGCCCTCTGGGGCCAGGGCAAGACCGTACGCGGCGTACACATGGGATCCAACACGTTCACCACCGACATGCCGCGCTACGTCGATCTCTACCTCCAGGGTCGGCTGCGCATCGACGAGTTGATCAGCCGTCGGATCCCACTGACCGAGGTCAACGACGCGTACGACGCACTGCGCAGAGGCGAAGTGGCCCGCTCGGTCGTGACCTTCTGATCCCGAGCCCCGCCCGCGCAGCCAAGAGCGCTACGCCCGGGACGTCCCCGTCCCGGGCACGCCGATCGGGCGAGGTCGCCGCCTGCTCATGGCACGGCCCGATGACGGGCGTGGGCGGCGATCGGGTCGGCCGGCTCCTCCGCCGTCCGGGCCGTGGTGTGCAACCACCAACCGACGCCGTCCGGTTGCTCACACATGGCCCGATACTGCGGGCCGTGGTCGAAGTGGGCCCGCACTCGGGCCGGGCGAGCCACGTTGCGCTGTCGGCAGACCTCCAAGGGCGGGGCCGGGACGATGAACTGCCCGACCGGTTGGCGTCGTTGCAGGCCCGCGCCCGGTCCGCATCCGATTCCCCGACTGGGGCTTCGCCCGGGCACGGCTCGCCGGGGGACGGCGCGGGATGCCGCAGGGCGTTGTCGGAGGGCGTTCCTACGGTGGTGGCGATCGTCTCCTTCGGACCCTGGACGCCGTCGGCGTCGTGGCGTTCCGGAGCCCGTGGACCTCGACCCAGGAAATGTCGTGAAGCATGTCCGACCTTCCCGCCCACACCGCCGACGACGACTGGCGGTCGTCCCTGACGCAGGCCCTCGGCGTCCTGGTGGGCCGGCCGCTCGCGGACTTCGCACCCGATGCGGAATACGCGGCCTACTACAGCGGCAACTGGCTCCACGAGACCGAGTCCTACCGGGACCCCGAGTGGCTTGAGCCCGCCGCGTTGACGGGCCGGACGTCGGTATCGAACGAGAACCTGCTGCTGCTCGACGAAATCGGCTACCCGGAACTGCGGTTCGACGCGAGCCGCTCCCTCTTCGAGATCGATACACCGGCCGCGTTCCCGGCCGCGTTCGCGGAGGATCTGTCGGCCGTGTCACTGAGCGGTCCCGACGACCTGCCCATCGTCCGGGGTGCCGATCTGGCGCGGTCGACGGCACGCCATGGCGTCGACCTCACGTCCGCCGATCTGCCGGAGGGGACCTGGTCCCTGGTGATGGCCGCGATCGTGTCGGACGGCACGCTGCCGGACGCCCTCCGCGTGGCCACCGGTATCGGCGAGGGCCCCGACACGCTGGTGCGGTGCGCGGAGGGCGGCACGGAGGTGGAGGCGGCGATCGCGGCCGTGGAGCACGCCGGAATCCGGGCGCACCTGCGCACCTGCGCGCCTTCTGCGACCCCGACTCCCACGACCTGGCCCTCTGCCCGCACGACATGCGCGAGGCCGGGAACGAGGACGGCGCGCTGGTGGCCAAGTGGGAGGGCGCGGTCGACCAGTACGTGATCACGGTGCAACGCGTCGGCCCCTGACCCACCCCCGCCGCCGGCCGCTGCTGCCGCTCGCGGGTGTCGTCGACCGATGTGTCGAGGACACCCGCGACCGTCATGTCACCCGGTCGACCGCCGCCCCGAAGCGCCGCCCGTCCCGGTCGCGGGGTCGGTCTCGGTGTGGACCCAGGTGATCATCGTGTCGAGTTCCGGGGCCATCCAACGGTCTTCCTTCAGCATGGGCACCACCTGCCGGATCCTTTGCTGGACGGCCTCGGTGCCCTTGGCCATCGGGAGGCCCTTCATGAAGGCGTCACCGCCTTCCTCGGGCCCGATGTTGCCGACGATGTCGACCCCTTGGGCGGTCATGAGCCACGTGACGCCGAGGATCTTCTCGAATCCGTCCAGGTTCTCGTGCAGGTGCCGGACCGACGCCACGGCCATGGTGTTGTGATCCTCCTGCCCGAACTTGACCGGCCGACTGAGCACTCCGGCCGGGGCCGCGTGGACCTGCATCTCGGGAACGACGGCCGCGGAGACCGTCTGGACCTGCACCATGCCGGAGTTGAGCCCCGCCTTGTCGTTCTTGCCCCACACCCCGACGAGACTGGGGGTCAGCCCGTAGCTCCACTCCTTGCTCATCAACCGTTCGCCCAACGCGTGCAACAACAACGCCACATCCGTCATCTGTGCGTTCAGGGTGTCGACGGCGTGGCCGATGCGCGCCGCGTCCCAGTTGCCGCCCATGACGAACTCACAGGAGTCCTTGCAGAAGATCAGCGGGTTCGACGTGGACGCGTTGGCCTCGTCGGCGACGATCCGCCACGCCTCGTCCACGGTGCGCCGGGCGGTCCCGATGATCTGGGGCGCGGCCCGCACCGAAACGGCGTCCTGGACCCGCGGCGAATATCCGCCGAGGGTCTCCGGGTGATCCTCGAACGCCTTGCGGCCCGGCTCGGTCATCCACTGGCTGCCCGAGGTCAACGTCCGGACCCGGTCGGCCACTTCGGCCTGCTCGGGAAACTTTCGCTCCTCGTGCGTACGCGAGTCCAGAGAACCCTGCTCGGCCCGGATCGCCTCCATGAACAGGGCGAATGCCTGTTCCGTCTGATCCAGCAGCGCGGCCGAACGGGCGACGGCGTGGGCGTATCGGGCGGTGAGCACGCTGTTTCCGCTGATCAGGGGAAGGGCCTCGCCCTGCTCCAGCGCGAAGGCCGCAGGCAGCTTCGCCGATTCGACCGCCCGGGCCGCCGTGGTCGTCTGTCCTCGGAACCAGGTACGGGCGTCCTTGGCCTGTTCGTCTCCCGTGAGGACCAGGCCCGCCTGCGCCATGGGCTGAAGATCCCCGGTCCCCAGCGGACCGATCTGGGGAAGCACGGGAGTCACTCCGGCATTGAGGAAGTCGAGGGTGCGTTGCACGAACCCCGAACGCACGCCCATGTGACCTCGGGCCATCGTGTTCGCCCGCAACAGCAGGGCGAGCCGGGTCACCCGCTCCGGAACGTCCGCTCCCACGCCCGATGCGTGCGAACGCAGCACGTTCACCTGGAACTTGAGCTGTTGCTCCGGGGTGAGAGGCTCTCCCTTCAGAGGTCCCAGTGCCTGGTTCCACCCGTAGACGCGATGACTCTTGTCCTTCAGGTACTCCTCCGCGCCCTTGCGCACGGAGTCGAGGTTCCCCTTGGCCTGCGGGGACAGTTCGACCCGCATGGGTTCCCCGCGCAGCACCGCTCGGATCAACTCCGGCTCCAGGGAGTTCCCGTCCAGGACGACCGCCCGCTCCGCTGCGACGGCCCGGTCGGCGAGCCTCGCCGACGCCGCCTGGCCGACGGCGGCCGGGGGACCCGCGGGCCCGACCAGGGCTCCCACGGCCAGCATCGCGACCGCTCCACGAACGATGCGTCTTCGCACCGATACGTTCATGATCAACACCTCCGCCCTTAATAGGATCAAAGGGGTAATCGAGTGATCCGCCTTTGCTCCGTCGGTGGGCGGGGCGCCGGCATCGCAAACCCTCCGAACCGCTCCCCCCCGCCGCGGCGTTGCCGGATTCCGGAGCGGATCGGGTACGTCCGGTGGCCGGATGCGGGGGATGACGGTGCCCATCCGTCCTGTCACGCTCGACATCCGACGAGCCGCTCCCTGGCGCGGAAACGGAGGAAAAGGTCGGGATGAAAGAGGAGGCGACGAGCCGTCGAGGCACGCGTCGGGCTGCGGCACCTTGGCAGCCGTGAGTCTCCTGGGGTGTTCGGGCGGGGGCTCGTCCGGCCCGGACCGCATCGGGGACCGCGCCGAGTTCACGGGACGAGCGGCCGCGATATGCGGCGAGGTCGTCTCCCGAGGGAACGCGAATCCGGACTCGCCAAGGACCGGCGGGCAATTCTCGAAGCCTTGGTCGCCGTGCGCGGGAAGGGGCTCCCGGCGGCGGACGCCACCGCCGCGTTGGACCGGGCCGTCCGGGAGTTCGAGCACACGACGCGCGATCTCGCGCGCGTCCGGTCGACGGACGCGACCTGGGCGGCTGCCTGGGCCGAGGTCGCCGACGCCGTCCGCGGGGACACACAGGTGTACCGCGATCGACGCGCCGCGGTGCACTCCGCGACCCGGCCACCCTTGCGGCGGCCTTCGACCCCGGGGGGCTCGCGTCCGACATCGGCGCGCCCCTGACCCGCCTGAACCTCGCCGAACGCGATTGCCGCCTCCTCCTCAAGTGACGGGGCGCCACACGAACGGCGTCCGAGGTTCGGATCGCACGTACTTCCCGGCCATGGCCCGGACTTGCCGGACCGGGCCCGGCCGGTACCGGCTGCCGCCGGCCGGGGCCTGAACGCGCGTGGTTCGCCGCCCTCGACATCGCCATCGGCGCGGGCGGCAGACGCGGTCGGTCAATGGCCGCGGGAGAGTTCGCCGGTGAGGTTGCCGTGTATGGCGGCGGAGTGTTCGTCGAGTCCGGTGATCTCGACGGTTTTGCCGAAGCGGGCGTATTTGGTGGTGATGGCATCCAGGGTGGCGACCGTGGAGGCGTCCCAGATGTGCGCGTCCGTCAGGTCGATGATCACGTGGTCGGGGTCGTTGGGGTAGTCGAACCGGTAGACGAGGTCGTTGCTGGAGGCGAAGAACATCTCGCCGGTGACGTGGTAGACCACGCTGTCGCCGTCGGGGTCGACCACGGCGTTGACATCGGCGAGGTGGGCAACGCGTCGGGCGAAGATGATCATCGCGGTGATCGAGCCGACGACCACACCGACGGCGAGGTTGCCGGTGGCCACGACGATCACGACGGTGACGACCATGACCGTGGTCTCGCCGATCGGCATACGTTTGAGCGTCGCGGGCGCGATGGAGTGCCAGTCGAACGCACCGACCGAGACCATGATCATGACGGCGACCAGGACGGCCATCGGGATGTCGGAGACCACGGATCCGAAGACGACGCACAGGACCATCAGGAACACACCGGCCAGGAACGTGGACAGCCGGGTGCGGGCGCCGTTCTTGACGTTGATCATGGTCTGCCCGATCACCGCGCAGCCGCCCATGCCGCCGAAGAACCCGGTGACGATGTTCGCGACGCCCTGGCCGATCGACTCGCGGGTCTTGTTCGAGCGGGTGTCGGTGATGTCGTCGACGAGCTTGGCCGTCATCAACGACTCCATCAACCCGACCAGCGCGAGGGCGAGCGCGTAGGGGGCGATCGTGGTGAGCGTGTCCGTGTTGTAGGGCACGTCCGGGATGCCGGGGGTGGGGAACGAGGAGGGGAGCCTGCCTTCGCCGCCGACGTCGGGCACCGCGATGCCGGCGCCGAGGGTGAGGGCGGTGAGCGCGACGATGGACACCAGCGGTGCGGGGACGACCTTGGTCAGGCGCGGGAGGAACACCATGATCAGCAGCGCGGCGCCCAGCAGGGGGTAGACGGCCCAGGGCACGTCGTGGAGTTGGGGCACCTGCGCGAGGAAGACCAGGATGGCGAGGGCGTTGACGAACCCGACCATCACCGAACGGGGCACGAACCGCATCAGCTTGGCCACGCCCAGCACCCCGAGCAGGATCTGGAAGACGCCACCCAGGACGACGGCGGCGACGAGATAGCCGAGTCCGCGATCGTGGCTGAGCGGGGCGATGACCAGCGCGACGGCACCGGTTGCGGCGGAGATCATCGCCGGACGCCCGCCGACGATCGAGATGGTGACGGCCATGGTGAAGGACGCGAAGAGGCCGACGGAGGGGTCGACGCCGGCGATGATGGAGAACGAGATCGCCTCGGGAATCAGCGCGAGCGCGACCACCAGCCCGGCGAGGATCTCGACGCGGGCGACCTTCGGGGACGACAACCAGGCGGGCCGCCCGATGCGCAGGCGGGCGGAGGACGGGGCGGGATCGGACAAGGCGGGACCTTCGGTGTGTCGGGCGTGCCGGTCACCGCGTCGCGGGAGCGGGATCGCGTGCGTGCCGCGACACCGTCGGGAGCCGCGGCTCACCGGGGCGGCGCGGGTGGAAGTGGTGGGGTGACCGGCCGAGGGCGAGCGGCAGCCGGAGGGCGCCGCGTCAGCGAGGGGCCGGGATCACGGTGGGCAGGAGGCAGGGCCGGGCGATGTCATCGCGCCCCCTCCTGGGACCGGGGCGGGCGCGGAATGCCTGGCCGTGGTGTCGTTCGGACACAGGACCCATCGGCCCCGTCGACCACCGACCCTACCCTAACGTTACGGTAGAGATCGCGTCCGGGGCTTCGCTGCGGACTTCAGGGCGGAAGGACGCACGTGGACCAGGCGCACATGCAGATCGGCGAGGTGGCCGAGCGCACCGAGTTGTCGTTGCGGACGATTCGGCACTACGAGGAGGTCGGCCTCGTGGTGCCCTCCGCGCGTTCGCAGGGCGGTTTCCGCCTGTACACCGAACCGGACGTGGCCCGGTTGATGCTGATCCGCCGGATGAAACCGCTCGGGTTCTCGCTGGAGGAGATGCGCGACCTGCTCGCGGCCACCGATCGGCTCGACGACCCCGCCACCGACGCACCCGAACGGGCCGCTTTGATCGCGGTGGTGCGCGGATTCGAGGAGACGACGCTGCAGCGCTGCGAGGCGCTGCGCGTACAGCTCGACCGCGCCAGGGAGTTCGCTGCCACACTGCGCGAGCACACCGCGCCCGCACCGCCCCGCTGACACCGGATCACCCCTCCCTGTACGGATCGACCCGCCCCCGAACCCGGGGCGCCCGCCACAGAGCGGGCGCGGCGGCGACCACACGGGGTTCCGGCCGACAGGGGAGGTATCCGTCGTGCCGATCGGCGTGAACGGCAGCTCGGCCCGGAGCCCGGCGATACGGGTTCCGGGCCGTCCCGGTGCGGCGCAAACCGCAAGTCGTCGACCCCACCCTGCGCGGCATCGCCCATGCGGCGAACCCCCCGAGGCCGCAGGTGCCGGCGCCCACGTCATAACGGCCCTGGGGGCTGCCATCGACGCCCTCGCCCACGCCCAGGAGCATGCCCCGCTCCCTGACGATCCGTCAGGAAGTCGCCGTCCGCTGTGAGTTCATCGACGACTTGCGGTACGGACACGGCGATCCAGGTCGCCTTCCCCCCGGCCCGCCGAGTCGAACGCGAACTCGTCGGCCACTCGGCGAACGCGACACCCTGCTCACCGCCAAGGGCGGCCGCATCCCTTGGGCTCCACGCCGTCGGCAACCGGCGCCGCGGCGTACGCCCGGGCGCCGCACAACGGGGCGGAGCCGGATCGGAAGCACCGACCGGCCCGACGCGCACTCGTTGCCGATACAGCAAAGATTCTTGCCATTTCCGATGGGAGGTCGCAGTCTGAAGCACGGCCGTTCGGCCGTCCCAAACCACCAGGAGGCTTGCGATGAGCAACCCGATAGACATCGACGGTGCACGCGGGAACGACAGCGAAACGCCAAGAGGGGACCGGCTTCGCCACATCCGCGCCGGCGAGGCGCAGGGGCCCGCGGCCGTCATCAGCGGCGCCACGGTCGGTTCGAGGAAGCTCTGGATGGGCCTGGTGGTCAATCCGCCGTCCAGCGCGACGGACAACCACCACCACGGCGATTCCGAGGCGGGCGTCTACGTGGTCAGCGGGAACCCTTTGTACTTCTACCACGACGGCACCAAGGAGGTACGCATCGAAGCCGGCCCCGGCGACTTCCTCCACGTACCGCCGTTCGTCCCCCACCGCGAGGAGAACCCCGACCCGAACGAGCCGGTCGTCGTCGTGATCGCCCGGACCACTCAGGAGCCGATCAAGATCTCCGTCCCGGAGCTGTACCGGCTCGAAGACACACCCGCGCACTGACGGAAGACGGGCCGGCGAGCGCGGGGTTCGCCGGCCCCCGTGCCGAAAGTCCGCGACACCGGCAACGGCGGCCACACAGGCGGGTCACAGGTCCGCACCCACTCCCCTGCGCGCGGGGAACGGCCGACGGGATGGAGAACCCGCATTCTTGGAACTCGCCCTGCGTGTAGGCCCCGCGGACCTGCCGGGGACTCTCGTGGAAGAGTTGCGTATCCCGGGAAACCGCAGAGGGTTGCGCGGATCATGTCCCGTCGAGCGGCCGTGACGGGACCGTCCACGCAACCCTCCTTCCCCTCATCCGACTTGCCGCACAGGGAAACGAGGACATCCACTTCCCCGAGCCGCGGGTCGTGCCACGTCACCGAAGACCTCGGCGTCGGCGACACGGTGACCGGCGTCGTTGAAGTCGGGGGTCTCCGTGGGAGATATGGCCGCCACAGCCGTTCAGGACGGCGCTCCCGGCCCGGCCCCGCATCGCAGCCCGGTGTCGCATCCGAGCGCGTCGCCCGGCGCCTTCGACGCCGCTGCGCACGAGGCGGGCGCGGCCGTGGTGATGAGCGCCGCCGCCGTGAAACCACAGCGGGAGAACGAACGGCCGGTGGCCCCGCCAGGGTGTGGTCAGGGTGCGAGTACGACCGTCTTGCCGGGCAGCCGGCCGGCGCCGGCGTCCTCGTGCACGGCGGCCAGTTCGGTCGCCGGGCGGTGCGCGGCGACGTGGAGTCGGAGCTTGCCGGCGTCCACCTTGGCGACCAGCTCGGCGAGTTGGGCTCCGTCGCTGCGGACCCACAAACTCGCGGTGCGCACGCCCCGGGCGGGGTCGTCGGGGATCGGGCCGGCCGTGCCGGCGGCGATCCCGCCGTCGGCGACGTAGTTCGTGAGCTGCGCGAGTTCTTCCGGGGAGACGCGTACGTGGTTGATCACGGCGTCGAACGGGCCGCCGACGGCGGCCGGGCCGGCGGCGAGGTCGAGGGGGTCGACGACCCGGTGGGCGCCGTAGCCCCGCAGGCGGTCGGCGTGCCGTGGTGTGTCCACCGCGGTCACGTGTGCCCCGGCGTCGACGGCGAGTTGCACCACGAGGCCGCCCACGGCGGCGCCCGCGCCGTTGACCAAGACGCTCTGCCCGGGCTTCAGCTCGGCGAGTTCGAACGCCGTCTGCCAGGCGGCCAGACCGGTCAGCGGCAGCGCCGCGGCGTCGACCAGCTCGATCGTCCGAGGCGCGGGGGCCAGGGACTCTGCCGGGGCGAGCACGTACTCGGCGGCGCCGCCCGCGGAGTCGAGGGGCAGCATCGCCACGACCGGGTCGCCGACCTTCGGGCCCCTCACGTCCGCGCCGAGTTCGGCGACGGTGCCCGCCAGGTCGATCCCGGGCACGTACGGGAGGGTGATCGGGAGCATCTCGGCCAGGGCGCCGGCGCGGATGTGGTCGTCGACCGGGTTGAACGAGGTGGCCGCCACCCGCACCAGCACCTGCCCGGCGCCGGGGACCGGACGCTCGACGTCCTCGTGGCGCAGGACCTCGCTGCTGCCGAACTCGTGGAAACGTATTGCCTTCATGGCACTTTCCTCCTGGGTGTGTCGATGTCGTCGCCGCGGGTGCGGCGATCGGGGGGACGGTGGAGCGCGTCGAGGCGCTCAGGTGAGCTGCACGGACCGGGTCGAGTTGCCCATCACCATGCGGTCGACGGCGCTCACCGCGCTGCCGGGATCGTCGGCGGCGCCGACGGTGAACAGCAGCGGGACGAAGTGCTCGGCCGTCGGATGGGCAACCGCGGCACCGGGAGCCTTGTTGCGGTAATCGACGAGCGCGTCGACGTCGCCCCAGGCGAGGGCGTCGGCGGCCCACGCGTCGAAGGCCGCGGTGTCGGCCGCGAGTTCCGGCCGCCGGAAGACCGCGAGGCTGTGCGTCATGAAGCCCGAGCCGAGTACCAGGACGCCTTCGTCACGCAACGGCCGCAACCGTGCCCCGAGTTCGAGCAGGGCGCCGGGGTCGAGGCCGGGCATCGACACCTGCACGACCGGGACGTCGGCCGCCGGGTACATGGCCATGAGCGGGATGAACGCGCCGTGGTCGAGGCCGCGGTCGGCGAACTCGTGCACCGGCGTCCGGCCCAGCAGGCCCGTGAGCCGCCGGGCGAGGTCGCCGGCGTCCGGGGTCGCGTAGGGAAGAGTTTTGTAGCGGGGGTGGAATCCGCTGAAGTCGTAGTACAGCGGGGTGCCGGCCGCAGCCCCGGATATCGCGACCGGTGCCCGTTCCCAATGGGCCGAGACCACGACGACCGCCCGGGGCTTGGGCATCGACCGGCCCCAGTCGAAGAGGTCGCCGAGCCACTGCGGATCGTCGAGGGTGAACGGCGCCCCGTGGCTGACGAACAGGCTGGGCAGCGGCCCGTCCGACGGCTCCCACACCCGCTGCTCGCGCGCCTGTGGCAGAACCCGGGCAAGAAGGTCGTCGTACGCCCCGGCCGGCCCGCTCGCAGGGACGGGAGACGTCGGGCCGTTCGGGGAGGCCAGGCTGTTCGTGGTGGTCGTGGTCGTGGCAGTCGTCGCGATCAGCTCCTCACTTGACTTGCCTCGGCAAGTTATTTCACTTGCCTGGGCAAGTTGAAAGCTAGCGCATCAAGACTTGCCCAGGCAAGTCAATGCGAGTTGCCCGGGCAAGTAGGATGGGGCTCATGGAC
>NZ_JBHZAV010000221.1:0-14338 GCF_042754445.1 Embleya sp. NPDC059213 | reverse complement strand
CTGGGGGAGCCGGTGCTGGGGTCGTGCGCGCGCGCCGGCGCCGGAGCCGTTGGCCGGGTCGCCGACGCCGGAGTAAACGAGGTGTCGCTGATGTGGCTGGCCGAACTGCGGGGGAGGGCAGGAGACCCCGACGGCGCCGAACGCCTGTACCGCGAAGCCGCCGACAGCGGAGACCCCTTCGCGCTGGCCAAGCTGGCCGGGCTGTGGGAAAAGACAGGGGACCGCGACGGCGCCGAACGCCTGGCCCGCGAAGCCGCCGACGCCGGAAACACCAACGCAATGACGCGGCTGGCCGAGATGCGAAGGAAGGCGGGCGACCGCGAGGGCGCCGAACGCCTCCGTCGTGGTCTCGACGCCGACAACGACGTGCCACGCGCCGAGGGGTAGACGACCTCGGGCCGGGGCGGGCACGGCGGGAGGCACCGCCGGCCGGGTCCGAAACACCGACGGCGGTGTGCGTGAACGCCCTCGTCGGGGCCGCTGTGAAAGGTCTTGCGCGCCCGAGTACCCGCCGGTTGACGGGCACTCCGGTCGACGGGCCCCATCGGCGTACGACGGGCCGGACCCGGGGTTTGGTGTGGCGACCACCACCGGGTCCCGGCGGCCGAGGGGCGCATCCCGATCGTGGGTGGGTCGTTGTGCTCGTCGTGGTGGTCCGGCGTCTCCCCGTCGCCGGCCACGCCGCACCGGTCGGCCCATCCCCCGAGGCCGCCGGGCGGGTCGCAGGCGCGCCGGCACGACACCGGCGTCCGTCCGCGACCGGCGAACGACGGGGGCGGTCGGCGGATGGCCCCACGGCCGGCAACGCCACCGACGAGGCCGAGACCGCGCCGGGCGCAGGCGCGGCGGCAGCGCGTTCAGCGGCGGCCACAAGACCTCGGCCGGAGAGCCGTCGCGGTGTCGTGGCCTGATCTGCCGCTGTGTGCCATCGAGTTCGGTCGACTCGCCACGACGGCGGAGCCGCCCCCCCTTGAACCCGTCGTCAAAGGCGGGCCACGTCCGACAGTCGACCGGTCGGCCACCGCTGGCGGTCACGGCCAACAGAGCTACTCCCGGGCGACATTCGCGGTGGTGCTGTCGTCCACGCGCTGTGGGACTGCAGGTCGACGCATCTGCGGCCGGATCGTGGCTGGGAAGTCCGGGCTGCGGCTCGGCGCCCGGCCGGAACGGTGGGTGAAGGGAAGGAAGAAGACTCTTCCCCAGGGCAGGGAAGAGTTGTCGTCTTCCGAAGACGAGTCGGACAAGGGGTGTGACCTGCGGTTTTCGTCCTTGCGTCGGGTCGGGGGTTCGCACCGTGGCGCGCATGCCGGCCCGCACCCCGGTACGCACCTCGACGGCCACCCCTTGTCCGGGTTCCTCACGGGACTCGGGTCACCAGATTCCGACCCGGATCCGGGCGTGGGGGCCATGAGCGATCAGGCGTTGGAGGTGGGTGACACGGATGGGCAGGCCGTCGTGGACGGCGCGGGCGTTGAACAGTTCCCGGCGCAGTTCGGCGGCGATGTGGGGCAGGTCCTGGGTGGGTCGGTTGTCCAGGACGAGCCACAGGTCGGGGCGGGTGGTGTAGCGGGCGTCCCAGGCGGGTCGGGTGGAGCCGACGAGGTGGCGGGGGCCGACGTGGACGCGGTGTGCGGCCCAGCGGGTCCAGTCCCGGAGCTTTTTCGTCAGCACGGGGATGGATTCGGTTTTGCGGTCGATCTCGACCAGATGACTGCCGGTGTTCGTGGTCACGACGGCGTCGGCGATGGGGTTGTGTTTGTCGAAGGGGTGGGCGACCTCGACCTGCCAGTCGGTGACCGGGCCCAGGCCGTGACGCACGCACGCGGCGGCGGTGGCGGTGACGGCCAGGGCGTGGTCCACCAGGGCGCTGTCCAACGCCTTGCGGCCGGTCGCCGCGTGGGGGCGGGGCGGTGTCATGCCGGAGTCGTCCACCGCGCTGCGGCCGGCGGATGTCAGGTGCCAGACCATGGAGTTCCCGACCCGCACGCCGTCGACCAGGCCCCGCTCGCGCAGGGCGGACGCCTCACGGCGCACGACGTCGGCGGACGCGGCGTGCGGGTTCACGAACCGGTGCAGCTGCGTGGTGGTGGCCACCCGTATCGACGCCAGACTCAGGAGCACGCCCTGCGCCACGGTGACACCCACCGCGGACGCGGGCGGCGCTGTGGACGCGGCCGGCGGTGCGGCCGTGGGCGCGGCCGGGGGTGCGGGTGCGACCGGCCGCGGGGACACGGCCGGCGGTTCGGGTGCGGCTGTGGCCCAAGGGTCGGTGGATGCGGTGGTGCGGGTGACGGGGTCGGTGGACATCGGGGCCTCCCGGAACGAGCGGATACGTTCCGGAAGGATGGCGAACACCCCCTTGTCCTGCGTCTGTTCGCCGGACTTGTCCCGATCTTCGAACGCAGGTCAAGGGGCCGGCCGGCCACGCTCGGCAGCGGACAAGGGGGTCAGATACACCCCCTTTTCGCCTTGATCAGGACGGTTTAAGGCGACTGCCCCCTTGACCACCCCCTGTTGTCCTGATTCGCCGGAACCGTCACCACCGCACCGGACGGCCCGGCGTGGTGGCAAGGCCCCTGAGGAGTGCCTGTGTCTGAACCTCCGGCCGGATTCTTCGCAGGTCAGGATTCGAACATGGTCAGCCCAGTTCGCGGGCAGCGTGAGATGACCGGATCTCCGGTGCGGAGCGGGGGGCGAGCAGCAACCGGACGGCCGGTTGCGTTAGCGAGCCGTCGAGGCTCGGCTTATCGAGGCATGTACTGACAGCATCTCTGCGAGAAGTCGCGGTAACCGGTATCCGACCGGCCCGGGACGGTCGGGGCGTGCGGGTGGCAGCCTGTGGTCGGGTGCGCGCCCTTGCCGCTGGTGGGTCACGGCCGGATACTCAGGGTCGCTGACGAGTTTCGCGGCGGATCCTCCACTCACAGGATGTGATCTCTTGTCCGAGGAAAGCACCAGCCAGGCCCTGACCCGAGCCGAGACCGACGCCCTCGCCGCTTGGCAGGCCGTGCCGTACGCCGTTTCCCACCAGGAGGCGCAGCGCATCTCCCGGGAGTATCTGGACGCGGCCCGCAAGGAATTCGAGGAGCAGATCGGTCGGCTCCCCCAGGCCAGGCGGAACGCCGCTCGCCAGGCCGAGAGGAAGCTGAACGTCAACGGCTGGGAGGTCTACCCCGTCCTGAAATGGTGGGGCTTCGAGATCGTCCTCAACGCCGAGGCTGCCAAAGGCTTCGCCGAGATCATGGAGGGGCTGGGGGACATCCTCGGGGCTCTGCCCAGTCCGCTCGGCCCGCTGATCGAGTTCACCATGAAGATCCGCTCCGCCATCATCCAGGCGATCGGCTCGCAGTACGGCTGCCGGCTGGTCTCGCCCTGGGTGGCCCCTCTGATGCTCATCCCCCTCTCGCTGGCGCCCAAGTCGGACACATCGCTGTGGTGGACGGTCATGAACGACTCCCACGAGTGGAACCAGGACGAGAAGTTCCCCCGCCATCTGTCCGCGTCCACTCCCGCGCTGGCGGAGTACAACCGCAAGCTGTACTGCGTGCACCGCGGGAACCAGGACAGCAAGCTCTGGTGGACCGTCTACGACCCCGACCCCGACCGCAGCAAGGGCTGGAGTACCGACACCGCCCTGCCCGGCCACATGAGCAGCACGGGTCCGGGCCTGGCCGTCTACAACAACCAGCTGTACTGCGTGCACCGCGGCGCCGGCAACGACCAGTACCTGTGGTGGACCCGCTTCAACGGCACCAGCTGGAGCACCGACACCCGGATGAGCGGCGCGACCACCCATGCCCCGGCCCTGGCGAGCTTCCGGGGCATGCTGTACTGCGTCTACAAGGACAGCAAGAACAACAGGTTGTGGCAAACCCGCTTCAACGGCACCAGCTGGGACGCCGACAAGCTGCTCCCAGCGCACGAGACCGCCTCCAACCCAGCCCTGGCCGTCTACAACGACCGGCTGTACTGCGTGCACCGTGGCGGCGGCTACGACCAGGCCTTGTGGTGGACCCGCTTCGACGGCACCAACTGGAGCACCGACACCAGGCTGCCCGGCCAAGCGAGCCAGGAGGGGCCTGCCCTGGCCGTCCACAACGCCCATCTGTACTGCGTGTACCGCAGCATGACAAACGACCCGAGACTGTACTGGTGCCGCTTCAACGGCACCAGCTGGAACCCCCCAGCCAGGCTGCCCGACCATATGAGCCTGGAAGGGCCCGCCATCGCCTCCTACCGCGACCCCAACGCCACCGAGAACCAGCTCTTCTGCGTCCACCGCGGTAGCTAAGAACCAGGCTCTGAGTGCGCACCAACGCAAGCAGGTGCCAAGAACGGTGCGGTAGGGGTCGGATTCGTCGGCGTCGAACCAGGCGTCGGCCGCCGACGGCGCATCGGACCGCGCCCGGCCGGGCGCACGGGTCGTCCCGGTCTCGAGGGGCGAAGGTGCGCCCGGTGCGCCCGCGCCGAGTTGCGCCAGGCGCAGGCGTGGTGGTCGGGCGCCCAAGGGCAGCCATGCCCTGTTTCCACACGCCGGTGGCGACGGGAATGTCGGGGTGGGCGCGGGTGAGCGCGGTGCGGGCCGATGCCTCGCGGCCGGGTGTGGTGAAGGCGAACAGCAGGATCGGGTCGTCGTGGACGTGGATCAGGGTGCGCAGGTGTCGCGCGTGGGGGGCGAAGAGTTTGGTGTAGAGGGCGAGTTTGTCGATGAGGCGTTGGAGGCGTTCGGTGCCGGTGTCGTATTCGATGGTCGCGGTGACGCGGTGGGTGGCTTCGTGCCAGGTGACGATGGCGTCGGGGCGGGGGTAGGGGTAGGGGTCGTCGGGCTCGCCCAGGATGAAGAGGTCGCGTTCGGTCGACCACCGCAGCACTCCGGTGTCGGGGTGGGTACGGGCGTGGGCCTCGAGGGCGGTGTGGAGGCCGTTGACGCCGAGCAGGTGGGCGAGCTTGGTGGGGGGCATGGTGGCCAGGGCGCGGTCGCGGCGGGCGCGGCGCACCGCGCGTCGGGTGTCCTCACCGGTCTCCTCGGCCATCAGCGCGGCGCCGGCGGGGGCCAGTAGGAAGGTGCCCTGGTTGGGAGCCGCGGTCCGCGCGGGGGCGGAACCGGTCGACGGCCTTGAGGCCGCGCAGGATCTGCATGCGGTGCCGGGCGGTGACCGTGCTGCCGAACGCGAGTTCCGTGATCTGGTGTGTGGTGAGCAGGCGGTGTGTGGTCAGGGTGCGCAGGATCAGGCGGTCGCGCTCCTCCAACCGCCGAGCCAACGCGTCACGTATCGACCACGCCACTTCGTCACCGGCCATGGGGAATCAACTCCTTCGGGGAATGCGGGAGAACACGAACGGATGCGAGGAACACGAAGGGGCCGTCCGGAACGGACGACCCGAGAACAGGGAGAGGACGGGATCCGGCAGGGCGGACGGGACACCGCGAGGTGGGGTGAGCGGGCGGAGCCGCCGTGTGCAGGCCCCGCGCGGGTGTGATTGGAGAAGGACATGACTTCTCCATAAACAGTTCGGGGCATCACCGGCCGACCCCACACGCCCCTTCACCTGCGGGTACGCACCCCGTGGCCTCGGACGATGAGAGCGGCCGATCGAACGGCCTATGCATCGGCCTACGGAACGTCCGATGGAACGTCCTCGGGCCCAGGCGGTCGGCGACCCACGCCCGAGGGAACGCGCGGACGCGGGCGGGCAACAGCCCGGGGGCACGAATTCGGGGGCGCGGCACAGACTCGGGCAAGGCCCGACGGCGGCCCCGAGGAACCGGGGGCGATCCCCGCGGACGAACCACGGCGGATCGAGCCCGCGATCGGCAACACACGCCGAGCGCGGACGACTTCCAGTAGGCACCACCGATCCCCGTCACCGCAAGGCCTTGCCTCGCGCGGTGTGGGGGCGTCCGGTCCCGGGTCACGGCCCTTGCGTCGAAGGTGCATCGAAGGTGCATCGAGAGTGCGCGAAGGGTGCGTGGTCGGGTGGTGACGCGCGGGCGCGCCCGGCCGGGGTTTCCTCGCCGTCGCGGCGTCGGTGGCCATGACGGCTCGAGTCGTACGCACGGCCTTGGCCTGGCTGGACGACGACAAGGCGGTGCGAGCCGCCCGGGCCGGCGGGCTCGGTGACGCGTCGGGTGCGATCGGGCTGCCGAGCAGGCCGCGTCTCAACGCGGACGAGCTCCGGCGGCGGCCCGGTCGGCGCCGCGGGGCCGGCGTAGCGGGGCGGGGTCGGGGTCAGGAGCGGTGTCGGATGCGGTCCAGGTCTGCGTCGAGGGCGGCGAGGTCCGGGTGGTCCCGCAGTCGCTGCTCGCGCGCCCAGTCCTCGGGGTCGTCCTTGTGTGCGGCCCGCACCTCGTCGACGGTGGTGGCGGTGAGGATCGCGAGCAGTTCCGTGTTCTCGCGGCTCAGGCCGTGGTAGCGGTTGGTGGGGGCGAAACAGGAGACGGCCTCGGCGGAAAGGTCGGAGCCGGTCGCGGCGAGTCTGTCGACCAGCCATCGCCGGAACGGCGTGTCCTGGGTGCTCCAGGCGGGGTCGTAGTCGTCGTATTCGGGATCGTCGAAACCGGGACCTATGACAGCCATGGCCCAATCCTCTCCAACGCCGCGGCGGCGTACGCCGGACCCACCCGAACGAGTGGCACCCGACCGTCCGGCGCGCGGTGTACCGCGCGGGACGGATTCGGCGTTGTGAGGTCGGTAGGTCGGCTTGCTCCGGCGCGTGGGCGAGCGATGTCCTGCCGGATCGACCGGGGAAACGACATGTCCCGCCCAAGGCGAGCGGCACGACTGCACGCCCTCGCCGACGCGATCGAGACTGCCACGCAACCCCGAGCACGCTCTCGACACCTCCCCCGTCCACGAACACGGGAACGGCCGGGACGCAAGGAGAAGGCCGAAGTCACTTTCGGAGCGCCGGATCCCCGGCTGTCGCGTTCTCGATGAGGGCCTCGAGTGCCGGTGCCGGCCACGGACGTGCCCGGTTCAGGGGGATGCGGTGTCGGCCCGTGGCAATGTCCTCGAGAAGGTCGTCGAGGGTGACACCGGGGCCGACATCGCGGGTGGTCGCGGGGGTGGTGCCGGTCCAGGCCCAGCGCAGGGCCGCGGCGAGGGCCTGGCGCTCGTCTGCGGGGGTGAGTTCGACGTGGACGTCGGGGCCGGTGTTCAGGAGTCGGCGGGCGACATCAGGGACGGTGGCGTGGTCCATTCCGCCCCGGTACGGGCCCGCCGGCGGCAGCAGGTCCGGATGGTGGGTGTACTCGTGGTCGACGAATTCCACCCGCTCCTCCGGGGTGATCAGGATGTTCCAGGGTTGGAGGTCGCCGTGGCGCCACCCTGCGCCGTGCAGGCGCTCCAGCGCCGCGAACGCCCGGTGCGCGACGGCGAGCAGACGGGGCGCGAAGTCCGGGGCGGGTCGGGTGACGCGGCCCGGGGCGCACCATTGCCACAGGTCGATGCCGGGCAGGTATTCGACGGCGGTCCACAGGTCTTCGCCGACGTAGCCGTACCGGCCGTCCGCGGGGTGCAGGCCGCCCGTGTGCAGCAGCCGGACGGCGCGCACCTCGTGCAGCAGCAACGCACGCGCGGACGGCCCGGTCGCGGTCTTGACCTTCCAGGGGCCGGCCCGCCAGGCGTCGGCGTGGTGCGGGGTCAGCGGGCAGGGTTCGTCGGGGGTGCCGAGGGCGTGGGTGGCGGCGGTGAGCAGCGGGTGCATCGTCATATCCTCACTCGCCTGTGGGTCGTGTGCCGAGTGTGGAGGGCATCACCGGTGAGGACACGGGCGAGTGCGGCGGAGATGGGCAGGTCGGTCAGGGCCTCGATCCAGCCGAACTCGCCGGCGCAGTTGGTCTCCAGATACGTCCAGCCGTCCTCGGTGACGACGAAGTCCAGCGCCGCGTAGGCCAGGCCCAGGTCGCGCACGTGCTCCACGCACGCCTTCGCGATCTCCGACGGCGCCTCGACGGGCCGGTGGTCGCACGCGTCCGGTGGGAGCGGGCGCCAGTCGAGCGCGCCGTTCGTCCTGATCGCGGCGGTGAACACCTGGTCGTCAACCACGGTCACCCGCGCGTCGAACAGCCGGTCCTCGACCAGGGCCTGGAGGAAGTGGACGGTGTCGGCGATGCCCGACAGGTCGTCCGAGAGCCGGATACGGGTGGTGGGGACGAACGTGGTGTGCCGCTGGGTCAGCGCCTTGACCACGACCCTGTCGTGGTGTTCGGCCACGAACGCGCGGCCGGTGGCGGGGTCGCAGGTGAACAACGTGTCGGGCACGGACAGGCCGGCACGGGTGGCGGAGGCGAGCTGGGTGGGCTTGTGCTCGGACGCGTCGACCACGGTCGGGTCGTTGACCCATCGGAGCGGGTGGGCGCGGAGCAGCCCGAGCAGCGCGATGGTGTTCTCGTCCGCGCGCCACCGCTCGTCGACGTCGCCGTGGACCTCGGGGCGGGTGGGCTTGCTGACGCGTCCAGTCGTTCGGATCCGCGGCGTCGGGCTGTTCCGCGGCTATCCACCGGCCCACCCGGAGAAGGGCGGAGCGCATGGCGCCGCGGACACCCAGGCTGAGCGTGGAGGTGGCGTACCAGCGGTCGACCCACTGTTCCCACGTCTTCGCGCCGCCGGTCGCCCGTGCCGAGTGGCGGCCGGTGATGGGCTGGGGAGGATCACAGAATCCGAGTTCGGCAACCGCCCGCTGCGTGGCGTGCAGGGTGTAGTGCTGTGAGCCGGCCAGCATCTTCTCGCGGCGGACCCGGTCGAACAGCGAGGCGTCAAGATCCTCCAGATGCGGGCTGCGGTTGAGGAGAAGCAACTGGCAGACCACCATCGGCAGCAGCGTGTCGTCGTCCCGCCCGAGTTGGTAGCCCCAGGAGGCGAGGACCGCGCGGATGCGGGCGATCTCGCTGTTCACCCGGTCGCGTCCGAAGATCCGCCAGGACAGGGTGAGCCGCTGGAAGCTGCCGAGGCGGTGGAATTCGTTGAAAGAGCCCAGCAGGTAGGCGTGCGCGGCGAGATAGGGGCGGACCTCATCGGCGACCCAGCCCGGGCCGTGCTGGTGGAACTCGGTCTGGTTGCGGCCGAGCAGATGGATCCACTCCTGCGGAGTCCATCCCCAAAAGGTCCGGCCGGTCTCCGCGCAACGTGTCAGCAGCACGGCGATCACGTCGAGCATGGCGCGTCGACGGTGCGGGGTGGACGGCGAGTCCAGGGCGGCGTTGACCGCCTCCAGCGGGCCCAGCAGACGGCGGATCACCCGCCACCCGGCAGCGGACGGATCGTGGTCCTTGAGCCGGCGCAGATTCCGCACCCCGAGTTCGTTCACTGCCAGGGCCTCGGCGGGCCAGACCTCGAGAGCGGTGTCGTAGTGGTCCGGGACGATCGGTCAGGACCAGCGTTCGGGCCCGTTCTCCGCGGGCAGGGCCAGCCGAGATGTACTCACCGTGCCACCTCCGGCGACGTGCCGTTCGGGGAGATGAGCGCCTGTATTCGCCACGCGTGGATGTGCTCCATGCCGCGGGCGAGCTTGTCGGCCAGATCCCGGCCGGACAGATGGATGTACTGAAGCGTGGAGTCGGTGTGGCGGTGCCCGGCGAAGGACACGATCGCGTGCAACTCCCAGCCCATGCGGGCCAGATCGGTCAGACAAAGGTGCCGGGTGGTGTGCGTGGAGAACTGCGGGACGCCGGCCGTCACGGCGATCCGGCGTACCACCTTCGACCACGTCCACAGGCTCAGCGGCTGGCCGTAGTTGCGCCGCGATTCGGAGAGGAACAAAGGGCCTCTCGCCCGGCTGACCGCGGCCCGGTGGGCGAGGTAGGCCGACATCAGCACGCCGGTCGACGCCGAGTACGGCACCACTCGTTCCAGCCGGTTCTTCGTCGTCTCCGCGCGCACCCGCAACGTACGGTGAGCCGGGTCCAGGTCATCGGTCCGCAGCGAGCACAGCTCTTCGCGACGCAGCGCGGAATCGTAGGCCAGGGCGAGCATCACCCGGTTGCGGATCGGCTCCTCCCGCGCGACCTCCAAGATCGTCAACCACTGCTGTTCGCTCGGGATCCACGGGAGCTTCGTCAGCCGCGGCACCAGGCCACGCTGGTGCCCGCCCCAGCGGCAGCCCGGCGTATAGCGGCCCCGGCCCACGGGATTGGACTCCCGCAGTCCCTCTTCCATCAGGAAGTCGTAGAACAACCGCACCGGCACCATTATGTGGAATCAAAAAAGTCAAGCTGAGCGGACCATGTTCCGGGACCACGCCCTGCTAGCCTGACCAGCACTCAACCCGTCTGATCTGCAAAAGAAGACACCGATGCCGCATAAGCGGCCCCATGAACTCCGCCGGTCCATGAGTCACCGGCCTTGCTGGCGGATCGTGTCCCATGTCCCTGGCCTTCCGGCAGTCGTGCAGCAGGAGATCTGCCAGATAGAGATACGAACAGCCATGAGCTGGGCGAAGACCGGTCTGTGGCCTGGAGCCGTGGCGGAAGCCCTGTCCGGATGGTCAAGCACCTCTCGCACCCCTTCCGAACGGCACTTTCACCCCTGCGCCTGCTGCGGCCGAAGTAGCCGCGAACTCCTGGACGAAGTCCTTGCGATGCTCTCGCCCCCATCCGCTCGGGCCCTTGAGCGTCTGATCGCCCCACTGGACGAGAGCTTTCGCAATCGAACCCTGCCGAACCCGTTGGATCAGACGGACGCGCCCTGGTGGACCCGACGGTTGTGACCGGATCACCGAACCGAGGAACACCCTCCGCAACGGTGAGCGGCTTCGTCGGAGTCGGGGCCCGTTCCCACCACGGGTAGCAAGGTCGCGGTAGCGGGGACGCCGATTTCGCGGGGTGTGCGACCGGCGGGGGTCGGAATGTCGGTGAGTCGTTCCAGAAGCCGGTCAAGCGCGCCCTGTCCGTCGTCTACTGCGGCTCGTTCATCGTCGGTCAGGGGAATGCTGGCCAGCATCTTCTGCAGATTGTCCTTCGCCTCCAGCAGTTGCCCCTTACCGGATGCCTTCGGGGTGTAGAAGTCGCAGCGGGCGCAGGCCATGCGGTGCTGGCATTGCTCGAAGAAGCTGTAGGTGCAGAACCCATGGCCCAGGTCGTAGTACTGCCAGGGCTCGCCGGCGGCTGCGGCGCCGGAGGTGACGGCGTCCCTGTCGACGAGTACTTCGATGGTGCGGATGTTGCGGGCGAAGTAGCCGGCGTCGTTGTATGCCTTCGCCAGGGTGATGGGCGCGATCTTGGCGTAGTGCTGAGTGGCGGCCGGAGATCGGTGCCCGAACCAGGCCTGCAATTCGAAGAGCGTCATTGGCTCCTTGGCGTTGTAGAGCTGGGAGGCGATGGTGGAGCGGGCCCGGTGGCTGGTGATGTTGCCGCGGACGTCGCTGGTCGGGACGCCGGCCTTCGCGCATAGCGCAGGGATGATGCGGTCGTTGAGGTAGCGTCCGCCGACGCCTTGCGCGCGGTAGGAGAACAGCAGGTGGACCTGTTCGCCGGTCTTGCGGTCCAGGACGGCCGGCTGAGTGGGTCGCACGGCTTCCCAGTCAGCGATGGCCTGGCCGAGCAGCGGGTCGACGGGTTTCGTGAACGCGGTGCCGGTCTTGTGCACCGGGACGTTGAGCAGACAGACCGCGTCCTTGGCGAGGACGGCATCATCGGTGCCGGAGACGCGTACGTCGTCGTGCTGCCAGCGGATGCACCCCACCCGCAACCGTACGATCTCATCGCTCCGCAGCCCGCCGAACAGCCAGGTCAGCGCCAGCGCACGGAGTAGCTCGATCGGGTGCAGGCGACCGACGGGCTGCGCGTAGACATCGCCGTGCTCGACGTTCAGGCCCGCCCACAGCAGCTTGGCCCAGACGTCGTCGGCGATCACGCGAGGATCCGGTCCGATCAACGCCTTGACGCTCCGGGGTGTCGCCAGCGCGCGAGTCGGGCCGAACCGGCGAGGGATCCACCCCCATTCCTGGACGTCGTGGAACAGTTGTCGGGCTCCGGCGAGCAGGCCGCTCTTGGTCCTGGGCATCAACGGGGCGCCGATCCGGTCGCGCACCGACAGGGTGGTCTGGGTGTAGTCGCCGATCCGCATGCGGTCGACAGCGGCCACCCAGGCGGCGCACAACTCCCGCGTCCACTGGTCCGGCTGCCGAACCTCGGGATGCTCGGCGGCCAGCCATCGCCCGATGCGCAGCATCTGATTGCGCCGGGACTTTCGACCGCGTGCCTCCAGCGTGGAGGTGTCGTACCAACGTTGCACCCACTGCACCCACGGCTCGGCGACGCCTTCCACCGGCGGCGGGGTCAGCCGCACCGGCGGCTGCGGCGGGCTGGTCGCCCCGAGCGCCGCCAGCGCCCGGTGGATGCTGTGGACGTTCTGGCGCAGCGAGTAGGGGATCGCGGTGTTGGTCCGCAGCCGGTCCAGGACCTCCGCCGACAGGTCTTCCAGCAGCGGGCTGCGGTTGAGCAGCATGGCGTGGCTGAGCAGCCCCACGGTTCTGGCGGTGACCTGCGGGGACCGCTGTCCCCAGTCGTGTAGCACCGCAGTGACCTGGCCGATTGCCTCATCGACGCGGACCTGACCGAACACCTTGCGGGCGACAGCGGTGCGGCCGACGTTGCCCAGCCGATCAAAGTCGGCGAACCCGAACAGATAGGCCGCTGCAATCGCGTAGGAGCGGGCGGAGCTGTCGGCCCACCCCGGGTAGGCCTTCTGATACGAGATCCGGCTCGTCCCCAGGACGTCGGCCCAGGCCGACGAGTCCCAGACCCAGAAACTCCGGCGCTGCGTGGCGCAACCGCGCAGCAGCAGCGCTACGGCGTCGACCGACGAGCGGCGGTGGAACACGCCTTCGGCGACGTCGAGGTGCTCTTGAGCGTCGGCAAGCGGCCGCACGAGTCGGTGGATCGCCCGCCACTGTGCCTGATCCGGATCCCGTCACCGGTCCGGCCACCGGCGAAGACCCCATCCCAGCTCTTCCAGAGTGGACAGCTCAAGGCCAGTGAGCGCGCCCGCGCGGTCGTACTTCGCCGGACTGAGCGGCCAGGACCATGCGAGAGCCGCGGCTGTCTGGCCGACGGCCGCCGAGGACAGTGCGGTCACGGCTTGATCGCCCCCGGTCCCTGCTCGCCCAGACCGGACAGCATCTCCACCCGCCAGGCATGGATCTGGTCCATCCCCCGCTGGAGCTTCTCGGCCAGGTCCCGGCCGGACAAGTGGATGTACCGGAGCGTGGACTCCGTCGAGCGATGGCCTGCGAACGTGGCGATCGCGTGCAGTTCCCAGCCCATCCGTGCCAGGTCCGTCAGACACAGGTGCCGGGTGGTGTGCGTGGAGAACCGCTCCACCCCGGAGGCCAGCGCAATCCGGCGCACGACCTTCGACCAGGTCCACAGGCTCAGCGGCTGGCCGTGGTTGCGCCGAGACTCCGACAGGAACAACAGGCCCCGCGCCCGGCTGATCGTCGCGCGGTGCGCCAGATAGCCCGACAGCAGCACCCCCGTGGTCGCCGAGTAGGGCACCACGCGTTCCATGCGGTTCTTCGTGGTCTCGGCCCGTATTCGCAGCGTCCGGTGAGCCGGATCCACATCGTCGGTGCGCAGCGAGCACAACTCCTCACGCCGCAGAGCGGCGTCATAGGCCAGCGCAAGCATCACCTTGTTCCGGATCGGCTCGGCTCCGGCGGCCGCCAGAACGTCCAGCCACTGCTGCTCGCTGGGGATCCACGGCAGCTTGACCAGCCGGGGAACCAGGCCACGCTGACTTCCGCCGAATCCTCCGCGTGGCGTGTAACGGCCGCGCCCGACCGGATTGGAGTCGCGCAGTCCCTCCTCCACAAGGAAGTCGTAAAACAGCCGAACCGGCACCAACCGCTGCAGTGTGGCGTTCGACAACCCGGTTCCCGAGTCGATCGAGATCACGTTCGCACCCCGGCGATGCGGCCGCGAACTCAACTCCCGCACGTAGGCCGCGATATGCGCGCGGTTCACGGTGGCCGGGTCGACGTCCTGCCGCTCGCACATCAACAGGTACTCGGCCAGTCCCCGGCCGTATGCGTCGATCGTGCGCGGTGCGCGTCCGAGGTCCGTCCAGACCGTCAGCCAGGCCGCCGCCTGCTCGTGCCGGCCGAGCACCGGCCACTTCTCCGCCAACACCGTCGGGCCGCTCAAGCGATCTCCCAAGTCCGTGGTTGCACCCGGGAGACATGATCACCCAGGCAGATTCCACGTAACTTTTAAGATGCTCAAACGCCAAATGTTCGGCCGCGCCGGCTTCCGACTCCTCAGAAAACGCGTCCTGCTTGCGTGACGTCCACCGAGGGACGATACGTTGTCGGGAACGAGAGAAGAGCATCCGTGGACACC